>JAHHTG010000060.1 GCA_020024765.1 Thomasclavelia sp.
GCCTTAGCGACAAGGTCTTCAACTTTTATCGTACTTTCTAGCAATGAAAAACAACTACGTACATATAAATGGGTACTCATACTTTTATTATACACAAAGCCTTTAAAATTAGTTGAGTTATTAGCTTTTTAAACCGACATCTAATCTTTCTTATGTTATAATATGGCAATATGAGAAGAATAGGTAAAAAATGGGTCGAAGAACCTACAATTGAAGAAATCCGTCGCAAAAATAAAACTCATTTAAAGGTAATGAATCGTCAAGAACGTTTAGAAAATGAACGTTTGAATAAAGAACCAGAGGCAAATCCAAACACAAGCATTAAGACATCGGCAGTAGAAACAAAAAAACCACTTCCGAAGTTTGAAATGCCAAAATTTAAAAAGAAAGAAAAGACTGCAAATGAAACTATTACAAGCACGCGTCCAAAAGGTAAAATTGGTACCGTCATTATGGCTTCGTTTATTTGGATTATCATTGCCTGCTTATTTGTAACATTTATTGGCGGTGTCTACATCACATTTGATATGTTAAAGACAAAACCGGAATTAAATCATCAAGATTTGATCGCACCGGAATCGACAATTATTTACGACGTTAATAACCAACCAATCATCGAGCTTGGTGAATATAAACGTGAAAATATTGGCTATGAAGAAATGCCAAACTCACTTGTTGATGCATTCTTAGCCATTGAAGACTCACGTTTCTTTAAGCATTTTGGATTTGATATTCCACGTTTCTCAAAAGCAATCTTAGCCAACTTAAAGTCAGGCAGTTTCGCTCAAGGTGGTAGCACGTTCGATATGCAATTAATCAAGAACAGTTACTTCCAAGTTGATAACGGTGAAGATTCAACGATTGCTGAAAAGAAGATTTCCCGTAAAGTTCAAGAAATATTCCTTGCAATTGAAGCTGACTACGAATTAAGTAAGCAAGATATTATGGCTTTATATTTAAATCGTATCAACTTCGGTAACAATATTCGTGGTGTTCAAAAAGCTGCCCAATATTATTTTGGTAAAGATGCAAGTGAATTAAACTTAACTGAGAGTGCTTTCTTAGCCGGGATTATTAACTCACCAAATATCTACAATCCTTACAACGATTTGATCAAGGATAACGCAGATAATATCTACGTTAACAGTAAAATTGAATACCTTGCTAACGGCGAAGCTAGACGTAACGAAGTAATTGACATGATGGTTTATCACGGATATATCAGTGAAGAAGAAGCGGAATTAGCTAAGACTATTAATCTAGCTGATGAATTAACTGGTATTAACCAAAAATGGTCAAATAGCATCGCTTATTATCAATCTTATATCGATGCCGTTATTGAAGAAGCTAAAGAAGTTACTGGGGAAGACCCTGCAGTTTCTTCGATGAAGATTTATACAAATATGGATCCTTATATGCAAGAGCTTGTCTATAACATCCAAAATGAAAACACTGAAATTAAATACAATCGTGCCAATACTCAATCAGCGATTGTTTCAATGAATAATCAAACTGGTGAAATTGTCGCTTTAGGTGGTGGACGCAACCAAGAAGGTGCTCGTCAATGGAACCGTGCGACAATGTCAAAGATTCAACCAGGTTCCACAGTTAAACCAATCTTTGAATACTTATTGGCATTTGAAGAGTTGGGCTGGGCAACTTCACATACAATCACCGACCAACCAATTTTCCTATATGGTTCAGATCACTTAATTCGTAACGCAATTGGCGAATACATCGGTGATATGTTAATTCCTGAAGCTGTTGCTCGTTCACTTAATACACCCGCTATTCAAGCTTTACAAGCTGTAATTGATGAAAAAGGTGAACAATTCTGCGTTGATTATTTACGTTCAATTGGCTTTGATGTTGATGAAAATAGTTTCGATCTTCAATATGCTATCGGTGGTAATACCTTCGCAGTTACACCAGTTCAATTAGCTGGTGCTCATGCCGTCATCATGAATGAAGGCAAATATATTAAGCCACATACAATTAAAGAAATTGTCTTACCAGATGGCGAAACAATTGTCAGCGATACTGAGGGCAAACAGGTTGTATCTCCAGGCGCTGCTTTCATGGTTTCAACGCTTTTATACAACAATGTTTATGGCGAATGGTTCAACTACATGCAAATCCTTAAAACAGGTTTCCCAGTCTTCGCAAAGACTGGTACAACCGACTGGGGTGATATTGATCCAAAATATGGTATTCCACAAGGTTCATCTAAAGATTCATGGTTAGTATGTCAAACAAGCAATTACACAAACTGTATTTGGTTAGGTTTCGACCACGCTGATAAAGGAACTTACTTCACAAGTTATGATGATAATCTAAATATTAAGGGTCAAATTGGCCGTAAGTTAATCCTTGAAGGTGTGGAACACTTTGGATATGAACCAACCAATATTGAACAACCAGATGATGTAGTAAAGATTACTCATGTCAAAGGTGTTTACCCTTATGTTGAACCAAAGATTGGTACACCAGTCACTGGTTACATCAAGAAAGAATTCTACGAACTAAACCCTGTAAGTTCAATTCAATATAAGACTAAAGAAGGTAAGCTAGCTGGTATGTCAGGTACAATCAATGGCGATACATTGGAAGTTAGATGGCTTGGTGTTGGTGGCGTCGAGAATGCCAATATGCAAGATTTAACCGCAACATCGTTGAGCGGTAAAACAGAATACGCTGTTGGTCGTCAATACTTCCCAATCTACACATTCATCACACCTTCAGCAACTTATTATGCCGATGTCTACGTTGATGGTGAATTCAAGGAACATATCGAGACTGGTTCTCCATATGCAACAATCACAATTGAAAACGCTGCAAGCCACCATATTACAATTACTGGTAGCTGGTCAAATAACAGTCAAAGTTTTACAGTTGATGCTGAATAAAATAAGTCATGAGCGAGTTTAATACTCGCTCTTTTTTACCCATAACTTAAAAAATGTGCCCTTGATAAGAACGCATTTTTCGATATCTAGATCAATAACCGATGGCACCACCATCTTTACGTGAAAGATTGAAGAGATATTTAAATAGAACTTTACTCAATCCGTAATAGATAATCAAATATCTTCTACTATCAATAATTAATGTTTTTTGGTTCACTGGCATTTTCATCTTCATCAATATAATTAATTATCCAAAGTAATCATACAAGTTCATTACACATGAGATATTCCACAATCATAAACCATTGTATAATCTAGTTAGAAACTTTAGTTCGAGGGGATATTTATGAATAATCAATCTGGTTGGCTTAATATTGCTAAGATCATATCAATTACCTTAATCATTGGCGGTTGCTTCGCATCGATTAGTAATTTATTAAATGATCGCAGTATTACCATTTCACTAGCTATCACATTAAGCGGAATCATTGCTTTGAGTGGCATTATGATTAATAAAAAGATGAATTAACGCAATAAAGGGTTGCCAAGCATTACTTAACAACCCTTTATTAATTTATGAATGATTAATTTGCACACAAAAAGAAATTATTTCTTTTGTTCGTTTTGGAAATCTTGATAAAGTTTATAAGCGCGTTTTATAGCTTCGAAACTTTCTGGACTAATATCGTGCTCAATTTTGCAGGAGTCTTCAGAAGCGGTCGTTTCATCAACACCCATTTGAACTAAAATTTGAGCAATGAGTTTATGACGCTCATAAATTGTTAGCGCTACTTCAAGTCCTGATGGTGTTAATGTAATAATATTATGTTCAACATTAATGTAACCATCTTGTTGCATCTGTTTAATCGCTACAGAGACAGTCGGACGTGAATAATTAAAATAGTGCACAATGTCAATGGCACGAACTGGTCCTTTTTGATTCAAAAGGTAAATTGACTCTAGATAATTTTCAATTGTTTCATTACGTGTATGCATAATTAAATATTATCATCATACTTTAGGGTTTGCAAATTATCTCATAAAATCGTTTATTTAGTTCTGTTGCCTACAAATAATATATCATATACGATAAACATGTTCTTTGGCAAGTAAAACGATTAATATCACTCACAAAAATAATTGACAACCTCGTTAGCGGATGCTAACATTATGTTGTATTTCCGGATAGGAGGTAGTTTATGCCACTCACTTTTCTCGAAATAGGCACCACCAAAATCATTTTAAAAATTGGTGGCAGAGAAGAAACAAAATCGTTTCTAGAAAAACTTGGTTTTACCGTCGGAACCAATGTTACAGTTATTAGTAAAATCGGCGGAAATCTAATCGTTAATATTCGTGATACACGTGTAGCAATTTCGAAAGAAATGGCTGCTAAAATCACGGTCTGAAAGGAGCTAATATGTACTTAAATGATGTTAAAGTCGGTGAAACAGTGACAGTATCTAAAATTGAGGGTTCTGGCGCTATTAAAAGACGTATTATGGACATGGGAATCACTAAAGGTGTATCCATCTATGTTCGTAAAGTTGCACCGTTAAGTGATCCGGTTGAGATCACAGTTCGCGGATACGAATTAAGCATTCGTAAACAAGACGCAGCCATTATCGAAGTGGCTTAATTTTTTATTCATAAGTTAGTATTTACTAACAATAGGAGGATTTATATGAAAATCGCATTAGCCGGAAACCCTAACTCGGGTAAAACCACACTATTCAATGCGTTGACAGGTTCTAACCAATATGTCGGTAACTGGCCTGGTGTAACAGTCGAAAAAAAGGAAGGTAAATTCCACGGTGACAAGGAAATCATCATTACTGACTTACCAGGTATCTATTCACTTTCACCATATACGCTAGAAGAAGTCGTAGCTCGTAATTATTTATTAGATGAAAAACCTGATGGTATCTTAAATATCGTTGATGGCTCAAACATCGAACGTAACTTATATCTAACTACTCAAATTATTGAATTAGGTATTCCAACAGTTGTCGCTATTAATATGATGGATATCGTTAACAAACGTGGCGATATCATCGATATCAAAAAATTAGAAGAACAACTAGGTGTTAAGGTTGTATCAATGTCAGCTCTAAACAAAGAAAATACTGATGAAGCAATCGAAACATTAAAGAAAGTTGTTGAAAGCAAGCCAACATATGTTTGCAAGCACCACTTCGCTCCAGAGATTGAACATGCTTTAGCACATATTGAAGAAGCATGTCTTCATGAACTTGAAAGTGGTCAACAACGTTTCTATTCAATTAAATTATTTGAAAAAGATAAGAAAATCCAAGAAAAACTTCAATTATCTGAAGAAGTGTTGAAACATATTAATGCCGACATTAAAGAAGTTGAAGATAAATTAAATGACGATTCAGAATCAATCATCACATCTGAAAGATATGCATATATTGAAAGCATCATCTCTTTTGTATACCAAAAGAAAAATCGTGAAGCTTTAACTGTATCAGATAAGATTGACCGTTTTGTTACAAACCGTTGGTTAGCATTACCAATCTTCGTATTAGTTATGACTGCCGTATACTACTTATCAGTATCTGGTGGTGGTATTGGTACACTTGGTACTGACTGGGTAAATGATGTCTTATTCACTGAAATCATTCCGCCTGCAATTACAACTTTCCTAGAATCAATCAACACTGCTGGTTGGTTACAAAGTTTAATCGTTGATGGTATTGTAGCTGGTCTAGGTGCTGTGCTTGGTTTCTTACCTCAAATGATTGTTCTATTTATCTGTTTAGCCTTACTTGAAGGTTGTGGTTACATGGCTCGTATCGCATTCATCATGGACCGTGTTTTCCGTAAATTTGGTTTAAGTGGTAAGTCATTTATCCCAATGTTAATCGGTGTTGGTTGTGGTGTTCCAGGTGTTATGGCTTCTCGTACAATCGAATCTGATCGTGACCGTAAGATGACAATCATGACAACAACTTTCATTCCATGTAGTGCTAAACTTCCAGTTATCGCTATGATTGCTGGTGCATTATTTGGCGGTGAATGGTGGGTAGCTCCAAGCGCTTACTTCCTTGGTATGTTTGCTATCGTTACTTCTGGTATCATCTTAAAGAAGACTAAGGCTTTCGCTGGTGACCCTGCTCCATTCGTTATGGAATTACCTGCATACCATATGCCTACATTCTCTAACGTTTTCCATTCAGTTTGGGAACGTGCATCGAGCTTCGTTAAGAAAGCTGGTTCAATCATCCTATTATCAACAATCTTCATTTGGTTTATTACTAACTTCGGTTTTGTAAACGGAAGCTTCGCTATGATTGATACAGCTGATGTTGCAAACTCAATCGCTGCTAAGATTGGTTCATTCATCGCTCCAATTTTCGCTCCATTAGGCTTTGGTGACTGGGGTTCAGCTGTTGCAACAGTTATGGGCTTAGTTGCAAAAGAAAATGTTGTCTCTACATTTGGTATCATCTATGGTTTCGCAGAAGTTGCTGAAGATGGTGTTGAATTCTGGGATGCATTACGTTCAACTTACACAGTTGTCTCTGCTTATTCATTATTAGCATTCAACTTACTATGTGCTCCATGTTTCGCCGCTATCGGTTCAATCAAACGTGAAATGAACAACGCTAAATGGACTTGGTTCGCAGTTCTTTACCAAACAATGTATGCATACCTTACTGCATTTGTTATCTACCAATTAGGTAACTTATTCGTCTTCGGTATCTTCGGTGTTGGTACTATCGTTGCCTTTGTTGTAGTTGGATTATTCCTATATGGTTTATTCAGAAAACAAAGAGTAGACATGAACGAGGTATACAATGGTTAATTTCTTAACTGAGAACTTGGGCACAATCGCTGTTTCAGCGGTCTTAATCCTAATTGTTTATAAAATCATTAAGTACTTACGCAAACCGGGCAGTTCATGTGCTGGTTGTGGAAATTCTGGTAATTGTGCACACTGTTCGACTGTTAAGCATATTAATGAAATAAAAATTAAATAACGTTAAGCATGTTTCCCCCTATTTCAAACAGTAACATGTTCAAACAGTCATCTAACTAACTGACCTTTAGTTGTTGACACTAAAAAGCACAGGCGCTCCACCCTGTGCTTTTATTTTGTTTTAAAAGCCATTACAAGAACATAAAACAAGCATCAGTAAATCAATCAAAGTTATCTTTAAGTATTCTCTATAAGCC
>JAHHTG010000061.1 GCA_020024765.1 Thomasclavelia sp.
TTCATACGTCTTAGTAACTTTAGAATATGTCGCATTCTTAATTGCTTCATAAATATTACCACTAACACTAAAGCCTGTAATTGGCGTTGTCTTGCCTTCTGCATCATGATAGATTCCTAAACGAACTTCGCCACCAAAGTAACCTGTACTGTTTTCAAGTTGTGGTGATGAGAAATTCAAAATCTCAATGCATGGTAAAGGCAACTCTGTTTGAACTGCTTTTTCAACTCTCACATCAACGATTGGCAAGTTACCTGTTGGAGTCTTCCCCAAATATTGGCCGAAACGATTTGCACCCCAATATTGTTTAACCTGGCCTTTATCAATAATTTTAGTATCTTTTAAGATAAAACCATTTCCATCATATGGTGCTGAAGCTACCGAATCAGCCACATCAGCTTTCATCGTTAATTCAAAATCGTAATTAACTAATTTATCATTTTCTTTGTAGTGGTTAGATTCAGTATAAACATTGGCAAAGTGAATATCTTCAGCAAAATTATTCATTAATAACGCCAACATTTCACCATTCATCACTACTTGAGCACTCTTCATGTCTTCGGTTGGTTTTGTTGCAAAGCCTCTTGCACGTGCTTCATTTAGAATCTTATCAGTACGCTTTGTGATTTCGTCATAATTTTCTTCGCAAAGTTTGAAATCAAGATATAATTCAATTTCCTCTTCTTGTCCCTTCCAAGTAGGAATAATTTCTGTTTCAAGAGTTGTCTTTCCATAATGTAAATCAACACCTTGTGAATTGATAAAACGATGTTCGACATGTTCAACGAAAATTTCAGTCGAGTTTATCCAACCTTCCTTATATACGTTAGCAGCCATAATTGCATCTGCAGTTTTTAAAGCTACAGCTGTTAGATTTTCGTTTTTAATTGAACCAACTTCAGTTAAACCATCAGTACTAGGTTTTACGAGTTCAAATTTAGGATTCTTAATCTTGTGAGCTGCACTAACAGCATTTTCAATTTTAGCACTGATAGATTTATCATCATCAGCACTATTGACCATGAAATTTGAAGAACCACGGAATTCATCAAAATCACAATATACAGTCACACTAATATCACGATTATTTGTAATACGATTTGTCTCTAAACGGTCTAATACATAGAAAAGTTGTGAACTCTTAGTATTACATACAGTAATTTCGTAATCATCAACTTCATTGTGTTGATCTAATAAATTTTTAACTAATTCAATCATCCTAATTTCACTCTCGCTTTCAAGAATGGTCCACCATCAGATACATGCACCCATTCCTTGTGGCCCTTACCACACATACCAGAACCGATGATACTTACTTCATCACTAACCATTGAGATTGAACCTAACACTTCTGGGACATAACCACTGATAACAACTGGTGAAACAATCTTACCAGTTAATTCGCCATCTTTAATCTCTAATCCATATTGAGCTGTACATTGAATTTGCCAGTTCTTAGGATCTTCCATACCATTATTGGTATCACATAAGTACCAACCATACTTAATAGACTTAAACATATCCTCAACCTTATCTTTACCTGCTGTAAAGAATGTATTAGTCATACGAGTATATGCCTTACGACGAGTTGATTCGCGTCTTGAGTTACCTGTTGGCTCTGTTTGTAATTCTAGTGCAGTTAAGACATCAGAAATACCACTCATTAAAATGCCGTCTTTAATGATTAATGTATCATGAGCTAGAATACCATCATCATCAAAGAAATATGAAGCAGCTGATAAGGCAGCACATGCACCATCATGCATATTTACAAGCGGACTAGCAACTTGTTTGCCAACATAATCTTTAGCTTTAGCACGATTCTTAACAAACATGTCCATTTCAACACCATGGCCAAATGCTTCATGAGCAATTAAACCAGTAATTGATGGGTCACAAATGACATCATAAATCCCTGGCTCGATTGTTGTTGCTTCTAACATATCAATGCTTAATTTAGCATATTCATCGATATGGCTTTCCATTTCTTTTAAAGCTTCAGCTAAGCAAACACCATTAGCAGTTTTGAATGTGCTTTTCATACCACGCTCATCATTACTCAAAATACTAAGCATTACATTGTTCCATACATAGTATTGATCCAAAACTTTGTGTTTCGAAACGAAGATTGATGAAATTTCGCGAGTTACCGCAATCGCAGTCGCATTCACAATACGTTCGTCATATGCACTAACTCTTTCACGCATCTTTGCAAGAGCGTCTAAGACTTTCTCATCAGTTAAAGGGTTGTCGTCAACACGACTAAATGATTTAACTAATGGTTCGTCTTTTAAAACACCTGCTTTAACATAATCTTGATGTAGACCATCAAGTTTAATCATTGCAAGCATATCTTCTTTATCAAAATCTTTTAAATTATCTAAAGAATATTCACTATAATGATGATCATTATAAACCTTGATGACAAAGCCGGCTTCAGTTTGCGTAATTGAAGATGATTCGCCGATGTTAGCCATCTTAGAATTTACACTGATTGTCTTGCCTTTGGCATGTTTGCCAAAAATCGAAACATATTCGAAGTCTTTTGACAAATCTGCAACAATGTTCTTTGCCATTTCAAGTTGTCCTTTTAAAAATTCACTGAACATTTCCACTTCCTCCTATCATTATTATATATACAAATAGTTTTTTGTGTGAAAAAATTACTTCGGATATCCTAAAAAAATAATCATGTTGCTCGTTATTTTTCGGGATAGCAAAATATTTAGAAATTTCAACCCCCGACTTTGTGATGTAACAAGGATTTTAGAACCCTAAATTCATAAAATAGCCGATAACTAAAGCCTATAAATATTGTTAAAAAAATTAATAAAAATTTATATATGAAAACGAATTGAAAATATTTTTCATATTTTTTAAATTAAGTATTTAACTTGTCGAATCCGTGTGCAATTTTATTGAATAAACACCTATAGTCATATAATATAAGAGTGCACATATAAATAGTTGAACATTCAACTATTTATATGTGCACATTTAACTAGAAGTTAAATAACACCATTTAGTATTAAATTAACTGGTTATATAAACTTAGAAGGTGAATTATATGAAGTACGTAATTAAGAGAGATGGACGTAAAGTACCTTACGATCCAAGCAAAATTGAAAATGCGGTACGTAAAGCTAACGATTCCATTGATACTGGTAAGATTAGCGAAATTCAAATCAAGAATATCGTTAAATATATCGAAAATCTTGATTGCGAGGTGATGAGCGTTGAAGAAATTCAAGACTTCGTAGAAAGACGTTTAGTCGAAATTGATAAGTATGAACTTGCCAAGAGTTATATTACTTATAGATACAAACGTGAATTAGTTCGTAAGGCTAACACTACCGATCTTCAAATTAAAGAATTAATCGAAGGAGATAGTGAGTACTGGAACTCTGAAAACTCAAATAAGAATGCAAGAGTTGTTACTACACAACGTGACTACTTAGCTGGTATTACAAGTACAGATATTACTCGTCGTTTCTTGTTGCCTAAAGAAATTGTTGAAGCCCATGATGAAGGCTTAATTCACTTCCATGATGCCGACTATTTTGCACAAAATGCACTTCATAACTGTGACTTAATCAACCTTGAAGATATGCTTCAAAATGGCAGTAATATCAACGGTGTTATGATTGAGAAACCTCATCGTTTCCTAACAGCCATGACAATTGCTACACAAATGATTACGGCTGTTTCATCTTCACAATATGGTGGTGTTACAATCACAATGACACACTTAGCGCCATTTGTTAGAGACAGTTACAACTATTACACAAAGAAATATGAAGATCGTGGTTTCTGTGCCGAAGATGTTAAACGCTATGCTGATGAAGATTTAAAGAAAGAAATCACCGATGGTGTTCAAACATTCCAATACCAAATCAACTCAATGACAACAACTAATGGTCAAGCTCCATTCCTAAGTGTTTGCCTATATCTTGGTGAAACTGAAGAATATAAGACGGAACTTGCCATGATTATTGAAGAAGTTCTTAAACAAAGAATCCAAGGTATGAAGAATGAAAAAGGCGTTTGGATTACTCCAGCTTTCCCTAAATTACTTTATGTCTTAGAGGAAGACAACATCCATGAAGATAGTAAATATTACTATTTAACTAAGTTAGCCGCTGAATGTACTGCTAAACGTATGGTTCCTGACTACATTTCTGAAAAAGTCATGAAGGAATTAAAAGTTGATAAAGCAGGAAATCACGCTTGTTATCCTTGCATGGGATGCCGTTCATTCTTGACTCCATGGTGTGATGAAAACGGCAAACCTAAATACTATGGTCGTTTCAACCAAGGTGTTGTAACAATCAATTTAGTCGACGTTGCCCTTTCATCATTGGGCGATGAAGAATCATTCTGGAAGATTTTTGATAAGCGTCTAGAACTATGCCACCAAGCATTACAATTAAGACACGAAAGACTCGCAACCGTTAAAGCTGATGTCGCTCCTATCTTATGGCGCTATGGTGCCTTAGCACGTCTTGATAAAGATGAAACAATCCACAAATTATTACATGGTGGTTACTCAACAATTAGTTTAGGCTACGCTGGCCTATACGAATGTGTTAAATACATGACTGGCTATTCTCATACTGGTCAAGGTAAAGAATTCGGTCTACGTGTTATGCAACATTTAAATGATGCATGCGCCAAATGGAAAGCTGCTGAAAATATTGATTATTCTGTATATGGAACACCAATCGAATCAACAACTTACAAATTTGCAAAATCATTAAAGAAACGTTTCGGTGTGGTTGAAGGTATCACTGATCGCGATTACATCACTAATTCATACCACGTTCCAGTATTTGAAGAAATCGACGCATTCACAAAACTAAAACTTGAAAGTGAATTCCAAAAATTATCACCAGGTGGAGCTGTATCTTACATCGAAACACCTAATCTAACAAATAATCTTGATGTTGTTATGCAAGTCATTCGTTTCATCTATGACAACATTATGTACGCTGAATTGAATACCAAATCAGACTACTGTCAAGAATGTGGCTATACAGGCGAAATCTTAATCGATGACAATATGGAGTGGTATTGCCCTAATTGTGGATGTCGTGACCATTCAAAATTAAATGTTGCTCGTCGTACTTGTGGTTATATTGGTTCGAATTTCTGGAATAAAGGCCGTACTCAAGAAATCAAAGAACGTGTATTACACATCGATAACACAGACCTATAAAGATATCCATGCGTTATAACAAAATCCGTAAAATGGATATTTCCGATGGTCCTGGTATCCGTGTCTCAATCTTCATGCAAGGTTGTCACTTTCATTGCAATAATTGTTTTAATTCCGAAACATGGGACTTCAATGGTGGTAAAGAATTTACTGATGAAACCATTGAAACTGTCCTTAAACTTTGTAAAGGGGAGCACATCGTAGGATTGTCAATCCTTGGTGGTGAACCTATGCACCCCATCAATATCTCAGGTACAACCAAACTTGCTAAAGCGTTCAAAGACAATTTCCCAGAAAAAACTCTTTGGATTTGGTCGGGCTTCAAATTTGAATTACTTAAAGACTTCGATGTCTTAAATTATGTCGATGTCTTGGTTGATGGTCAATATGTCGATGAACTTCATGACTTCAATTTAAAGTGGCGTGGTTCAAGTAACCAACGTGTTATTGATGTTCAGGCAACATTAAAGGCTAACGAAATTATATTATATGTTGACTAAAGGCTTCTTAATCGAAGCCTTTTTTAGTGATTCAATCAAAAGAAAAAGTCGAGCATAAAGCCCGACTTAATAATTGATAATTTTAAATTAGTTAGCGAAGTTATCGAAGTAACCTTGAACTAAGACAATTGGCGTACCCTTATCACCAGAACCTGATGTTAAGTCACATAATGAACCGATTAAATCAGTTAATTGGCGAGGTGTAGTACCTTCAGAAGCCATGTTACCAACTAAATCGCTTTCCTTTTTACGGATTGTTTCAGAGATAGCGGTTTTTAATTCTTCACCACTTAAATCTTTAAAGTCATTATCTGCAAGATACTTTAACTTTAATTCATTAGGTGTACCAATTAAACCATCAGTGAACGCAGGTGATACACATGGATCAGCTAATTCCCAAATCTTACCTTGAGGATCTTTGAAAGCTCCATCACCATAAACCATAACTTCAATCTTTTTACCTGTTAATTTTAATAATTGAGCTTGGATTTCAAGAACTAAATCTTTACATTCTCTTGGGAATAATTTGATTGTATCTTCACTTGATTTATTAGATCCTAATAAACCAAAACGTGTATTGTAACCAGAACCATTGATTGAAGCATTTAGGATGTCATCTAATCCTAATACCACACGAGCACCAGCCTTAGTTAAAATACGTTTAGTACGTGCACGAGTATGAATATCACAAGTAATAACTGTATCTGTGTAGTTTAAGATTGTTTTAGCTTGGTTAGCAAAAACGAATTCAACTTCAGCACCAGCATCTTTGACGATTTGTCCATAATATTCAACATAATCAATGCCAGTGAATTCATGTTTAGTTTCGCCAAAATAACGACGGTAGTCTTCTAAACTTAAAACATCGCTATATGGGTTGATGCCAGCTTCATCAATCTTATCTAATGAAACAAGTTGATTGCCAACTTCATCACTTGGGTAGCTTAGCATTAAAATAACTTTCTTAGCACCTTTCGCAATACCTCTTAAGCAAATCGCAAAACGATTACGTGATAGAATCGGGAAAATAACCCCAACTGTTTCTCCGCCAGTTTTTTGGCGAACATCTTCAGCGATTGCATCAACTGAAGCGTAATTACCTTGTGCTCTTGCTACAATCGATTCTGTTAAAGCGACAACATCACGATCATGGAAGGCAAAGCCTTCATCTTCGCTAGCTGCAATAACACTTTCAACAACGATTTTAGCTAAATCGTCACCTTGACGAATGATTGGACAACGAACTCCTCTAGAAACAGTTCCAATTTTTCTTTCCATTTAAAACGCACCCTTCTCAATAAATTTAGG
>JAHHTG010000062.1 GCA_020024765.1 Thomasclavelia sp.
ACCGATATCTTCATAGGTTTTTCGTCCCATTATTAATGTTGAACCCATTGTCACTTCTTTAAAATGGTTCAATTCTTCTTTAATAAACCACGGAATTGAGCCATTTACTCCAATTACTCGATTTTTAGCATAAGCCACAATTAAAGCAATCATAGTTTTTCCTTTGCGTACGCAATAAATTCTTGCATTGTGCCATTAAACACCGCTTCAACTGTTTTATTCGATTTGTTGATTAAACAGTTGTTAATCAAAACAAAATCCATACCTAATTCATTAACCACCATATCTTCATCTAAATCATTGCCAACCATAATGCAGTTCTCTGGCGTTTCATTAATTTCTTTTAATAATTCACGATAGAAATCAAGATTCGGTTTTGTATAGTGACAATTGCCATAGTGTGTAATGAAGTCAAAGTCTTCAGGATTTAAACCGACAAAGTTCATTCTTTGTACAGTTGCAATACGTGGGAAAATTGGATTTGTTGCCAAAATCAAACGATAACCTTTGTCCTTTAAAATATCAATAATTTCTCGAGCTTCCCCATCAATTTGTAAGACATCCTTGATCTTTTGAAATTCATTTAAATAATATTCTTCAAAATCTTCACTACAGTAATTAGCGTTTGTAATTGCATTAAAATTTCGTAAGAAAACTTCTTCATTCGTTGCGGAACCATCATTTTGAATTGTGGCATAAATGCTTTGTGTTAAAGCCTTTACCAACAATTCTGGATTAATTTGGCTACTATATTTTTTAACTAAAGAACTAAAGTATGCTTTGACAAATGTATCAAAATCCATCTTCAGCAAAGTACCATCTAAATCAAATAGAATTGTTTTCATAAAATTACCTCCACAATATCCATAATATACCATCGTTGATAATTCGTTGTCATTTGTTTTGCTGTATAATTAAAAAAAAGTCTTATGAAAAAAATATATTGGATGATTCAACAATTAAATCGCATTGGTGGCACAGAGATGGTTTCAATTGAACTAATGAAAAATCTCAGTGATATTTTTGATGTAACATTAATTTCAGTAGCCGAGATTAAAGAACCAATTATCTATGATTTAGGAAATTTGAAAGTAGAGAGTTTAAATATACCAATTAGTGTTTGTCGTTACGACGAATTCTTAAGCAAAGCCATAAAAAGTCATCGTTATGGTGAAACATTAAAACTAACATGTAATCTAATTAAACATTTTGTTTTCAAAAAGAATACATATCGTAAAATTATTAGTCAAATGAGCAACAAAGATGATTTAATCATCGCTTCTAGCATGGATTCCTATATTTTTGCTCCATTAAATCGGAAAGTTATCTTTCACTACCATTTCAACGCCCAGACTTATTTAAGTTTTAGTAATCGTTTAATGAGTTTATGGGCAAGAAAGAGTGATTGGACGGTCTTTTTAACACGAGATACTTTTGAGCATGTCATAGCTAAACAACCAAACATTAGAGGTTCTTATATCTATAACCCAAGCCGTTTTAAAGCTCAGGATATAGTGGCACATGATACGCCTAGATTTATTTTTAGCGGTCGCCTTGAGAAACAAAAAAATCCAATGTGTCTTCTTAAAACAATGGCTGAACTAAAAAAATTAGGAATTAATTTTCATTTAGATATTGTCGGCTCGGGGTCTTATGAAAAACTGATGCAAGATTTCATCGTTAAAAACGATTTAATCAATGAAATTAGTATGCATGGGCAGATTCAAAATATTGAGGAATATTTGAAACATAACGATATTAATTTATTAACATCAACTTATGAGGGCTTCCCGCTCAGCATTATCGAAGCCACAAGTTTTAGTTTATACAACATTTCAACCAACTGGGGTGATGCAGTTCACGAAGCAATCGATAACCACAATGGTATAGTTATTGATAGTTTTGATCCGAAAGTTATTGCCCAAGCAATTAAAAAAGTCTTAAATCAAGACTTAAATCATTTGAAACATCAAAGTTATTTAGATGCTTCACGTTTCGATATCCAAACCATTAAACAGGATTGGATTAATTTAATACTACAAATTATGGATGAATAATTATGGAAAATATTGATTATGAAAACTTAGCACGGATTATCACCAAAGCCGGTGTCATTTTAGTAGAAAGTGGTGCTGAAATCTACCGTGTTGAAGATACAATGTATCGTCTTTGTCAAGCTTATGGTGCAACAACAATTGACGCTTATGCTACGCCAACACTTTTGATCATCTCGTTTACGATTAATGGCCAGCTTTGTCACAATATCAAGCGTGTACGTATTAAGAGTACGAACTTAACCAAAATTGAAGAGGTCAACAAGTTATCTCGTTTAATTGCCAAACATCCAGTTCCATTAAATGAACTCGAAGCAGCGCTAAATAAGATTGCAAATCAGCCTTTATATCATCCAAGAATAATCGTAATTGCCTCGGCAATTGTTGGCTTTGGTTTTGGATTCTTTCATGGTGGTGGCATGAAAGAAGCGGTTTTTGCAGGATTGATTGGTTTGATTGTAGCGGTGGTTCAAAACCTCTTGAACAAATTCGAAAGTTCAAGTTTCTTAAGATCATTCTTCTTGAGTTTCGTCTTAACCTTTTTAGCTTCAGTTTGTGGTAAATTCGGTTTATGTGACCGTGATATTACAATTATTGCAAGCATTATGTTACTAGTACCAGGAATTGCGATTACTAATGCAGTACGTGACTCTGTCAGTGGTGATTTAGTCAGCGGTCTTGCACGTACAGTTGAAGCAATTATTGTCGCTGTAGCTATTGCGATTGGTAGTGCACTCGCACTAATTTTGACAGGAGGTATCTAAGATGTTACTACTTAAAGGTTTTGCAGGTTTCTTAGCTTCTTTTGGATTTGCCATCTTACTTAATGTGCGTAAACAGCACATCTTCCTAGCTGGCCTAAATGGAGCATTGGGCACCATCTGTTACTTTGCCTTAATGATTTATCAGGGTACTAGCGAAGCTATTGCGATTTTCGTGGCCAGTTTACTTGTTTCAATAATTTCTGAAGTAATGGCTAGAGTCATCAAATGTCCTACAACCATCTTCTTAAGTTGTGCTATTATCCCGCTTGTTCCAGGAGGAAAACTTTACTATACAATGTTGGCCATTATCAATAATAATCTTGAAGAATTCTTGTATCTTTTAATTGGAACAATCGCAGATGCTGGGGCTATCGTCATCGCGAGCGCTATCGTCGGCAGCTTTATTAAAATGATAAATCGTTTATCTGCAAATCGTGGATAAATTCATTCACATATATCAATTAGTGTTATAATTTATTCGTCGTTTAAATGGAGGGGAATAATATGGAATTATTAGTTTATATTATGAATCACGTTGACCTATTAGATGAATTGTTAGAAAACTTCTCACAAGAACCTAATTTCCGTGCAACAATTATTGATTCAGCCGGTATGGCACATATGTTGAAAGATTCAAATGCTTTCTTAAGTTTACGTAATCTTTTAAATCAATCACAAGTTAATTCAAAGACAATTCTTATGGCGCTTGAAGAAAGCGATATCGATCGTGCTATTGAAATCATCGAAAGTGTCGTTGGTAGCTTAGATAATCCCGACACAGGTGTTGTCTTTACTTTACCAATCTCGCGTGCTAAGGACTTAACTAAGAAGAGAGACTAATGGAAGCTTTCTATTATTTAGCAATTGTCCTTTTATCAGGACTTATTTTTGGTAAACTCGTTCAATTTATTAAGCTACCAAATGTAACGGGTTACTTAATCGGAGGTTTGCTTGTAGGACCTTCATTCTTAAATTTAATTACAACCGAAGGTGTTGAAACACTTGGTTTCATCTCAAGTGTTGCCCTAGGCTTTATCGCCTTCTCTATCGGCTCAGAATTCAAGGCATCTTACTTTAAAAGAGTTGGATTAACACCAATTATTATTGCGATTTTTGAATCTGTTATGGCCGTTGTATTTGTAACTGGTGCTTTAATCTTATTCGGCTTTGACCCAGCCTTATCAATTATGCTAGGCGCCATCGCTGCTGCCACAGCTCCAGCAGCCACAATTATGGTTATTAAACAATATAAGGCTAAAGGACCAGTAACCGAAACTTTATTGAGTGTTGTTGCGCTAGATGATGCTGTTGCTTTAATCTGTTTCGGCGTTGCTGTCGCCATTGCTCAAATGATTGAAAATCCAGACTCAGCTAATTTATTAGTATCAATCGCCGATCCAATCATCGAAATCTTTATGTCGCTTGGCGTTGGTACAATTCTTGGTTTACTATTTGTCTTCCCACTTCGCTATTTCAAAGATGAAGACTCACGTCAATCATTAATTTACGCTTTTGTCTTACTCGCTTTATTTATTGCTCAAAAAGGCGGTTTCAGTGATTTACTTACTTGCATGATGATGGGTGCTATTTTCGCTAATATGTCAAATCAAAGCGATCGTGTCTTAGCAATTTGCGACCGTTTGACACCACCAATTTTCGTTGCTTTCTTCGTCTTAAGTGGTGCAGACTTAAATGTTAGCATCTTACCAACAATCGGTCTAATTGGTGCTGTTTATGTTGTTGTCAGAGTTATTGGTAAAGTATTTGGTGCTTGGTTTGGTGCTAAAATCAGCAATGCTGACAAGAATATTCAAAAGTACTTAGGCTTTGCATTAACACCACAAGCCGGTGTAGCAATTGGTTTAACTGTTGTTGCCAAGACGATTGTTCCACAATATGCTGCACAAATTCGTGCTGTTATTCTTTGTGCCACATTAATTTACGAATTGGTTGGACCAAGCATTTCGAAATGGGCACTTAAGAAATCCGGTGAAATCAGTCCAGAATTATAAACAAACATTTATTTTAAAAGGGTTGAACTTGTTAAGTTCAACCCTTTTTTATTACATTTGATCTTTAGAGATATAAGAATTAATTGCACCATAATTGCGACAAGCGTGAGCTGCACACTTATTCGCAAGCAATAGTGATAAATAAGAAATAATCTTATTATCATAATTCGCTAAATTTGAATTCGTCATCATAAATAAATATGTTCCAATAAAAGCATCACCAGCTCCGGTTGTATCAACAGTATCAACTTTAACACCCGGTGCTTCAACATATGTCATATCATCAAAATATACACGTGCCCCTTCCGAACCCATCGTATAGATGACTTGTTTAATACCCTTATCAAAAAAATATTTAACAGATGCCAAGATATTATCTGTGCCGGTAATAAATTCTAATTCATCTTTAGACACTTTGATAATATCAACATATTCTAGATATTCACGAATTGTCTTTTGATAAGTTTCAACATCATCCCAAAGTTCTAAACGTACATTTGGATCAAATGAAACTACCACATCATTTAATTTCGCCAACTTAATCAAATAGTCATGCACATGTTTCATTGGGCTTTCAACCAAATCAACACTACCGAAATGCAATACTTTAACATTGTCCATGATATTTCTTGGAATATCGTCAACGCATAACTTTAAATCAGCTGCCGAACGACGATAGAACTTAAAGTCGCGATTGCCTTGTTTATCTAAAGTAACAAAAGCTAATGATGTATCGCTTTGATCATCAAACAAGACTTCACTAGTATCAACATTCAGTTTCGTTAATTCATCAACAATATAATGTCCGAATGGATCATCGCCTAATTTCGTGAAAATCTTTGATTTACCACCTAATTTTGCAATGGCAGCCGCAACATTAGCCGGAGCGCCACCGACCATTCTTTGAAAAGTTTTAACATCAGTTAAATCTGTACTGCGAATTTCTGGAATAAAATCAATCAACGCTTCGCCAACGCATAAAACTGTATCTTTCAAAGCAATCACCACCTAACTTATCTCTATTATACAAATTAATAATTCGTTAGCCAAATTAAGCTTAAAGAATTGAAATGCGATTAATTTCTTTGGCAACTATGATTAATCTTAAATCACTACGATTTTCGACACATGTTTGTAGCGTTAAAAGATGGTCATCATCAGTTATTTCAACACCAGTTTCATAGAATTCTAAACCCTTAATGGCTGAAACATAATCGCTAAACTCTTCAACCTCATAGTTTGGCAACATGTAGTCGACCTCAGAATATTGACCATTTTCATCAGTAATGATTGCTGCATAGTAAACATAAGCAACTTCATATTCACGGATTTCATCTTTTAACAATAGTTTAATATTCTTGTTAGTTTCATAATTTGATTGATCCTTTAATAAATGTAAAGGTGAAAATTTATGTGTTTGTTCAGGATCTAAGAATGGATAAACATAGTGACCATAAATGATGATATTTTGATCTGTTTCATGATTTACATTTGGATCCATAAAAATCGAACCTTCTTCATCATGTTCCATCGTATCCCAAGCTGTTCTTAAATATTCATCATATGCCGCATAAACATCTTCTAATTGGCTTTGGACAACTGGCAAATCGATAATTCCACTCTCAAATGTTAATTGTCCAATATAATCATCATTAATGGCGAAATTATCATCAAATAATTTGATATCTGCATCATAGTTAGCTTCTACAACTTGATTATCAGGGGTTTTAACTGGTGCAGAATTAGTTTTTGGTATCAAAGTGAATAATACAAATATTGCAATCACAATAAGTATTGCTAAAATTCCTATTAATTTCTTCTTATTTTCATTTTTCATACATAAGCCTCATCAATTATTTAAAATATTGCACATATTATTATAAAGATATTTCATATTTAGCGCAATTTTTATTCTAATAGATTGATAAAAATAAAACTAAATCATTTTAGTGCATTTAATTGTCACATTAAATTTAATCTATAATATTAAAATTTTGTGT
>JAHHTG010000063.1 GCA_020024765.1 Thomasclavelia sp.
GAATTAAGAAGTAGTGATACAGTCATTATTTCTTCGCCAGTTGTACCTGGTACTGAAAAAGAAGCAAGTGACATGGAGAACGATTTATACAAAGGTGGCGTTGAAGTTATTAAGGTTAATGCAAAAGAAGTTCTCTCAATGCATGCTTCGATTGAAGATATCAAGATGATGCTATTTATGTTGAAACCTCGATACTTCTTACCAGTACGTGGTGACTACGCGAATCTTGTAGCTAACGCAAATATTGCTACAAGTATGGGTTATTTACCTAAACGTATTATTATCCTTGACAATGGTCAATTTGCAATCTTTGAAGATGGTCGTTTAGTCTCAACTCAAGACACAATTAAATTAATTGATACCATGATTGATGGTAATGATAAATTAGATGTTCAAGGTATGGTTCTTAAAGATCGTGAAACACTGTCAACTGATGGCCTAATTGTTGCTGGTGTTTTCCTAAACTTTAAGACTAAAGAAATTTGCGGTGGACCTGATGTCCAATCACGTGGTGTTATTTACTTAAAAGATGCTGACCACATAGTTGAACAAGTTGGCAAGATTTTAATTGAAACAATTAATAATGCAGTGAAAGAAAAACGTTATGAAAATATGGCAACTCGCATGGAGGCCAAAGAAAAGATCCAACGTTATATGCTTAAAGAAACTGGTAAACGTCCAATGATTTTACCAGCGATTATTGAAATTAATTTAGAGGATTAAAATGGCTAAAAAGAAACAAACTAAAAAAGCCAAAAAACAAATGTCGCAAACAGTCAAAGCAGTTATCTTAATTGTTGCTGCTTTGCTTTTTGCGTTCGTCGTTGTTCGCAGCGGGGCTTTCGGGATTTATGCTAACAATTTCATTCGCTATTTCTTTGGTGAATGGTATATTTTCTTAGCTGTGACAGGATTAATGTATGGTTTATATGATTTATGGCTTCATAATAAAATGAATCTTACGATGAATAATGCATTTGGGGTAATTGTAATTAATATTGCAATTGTTCTTTTAAGTGCTTTATTTGAAGCTGATAGCCAAGTGGGTATGGCTACAATTACTACTTTTTTTGCTAGACATCCAATTACCGCAATTGCTAATACAACATATGTCAGTTTTGGTGGCGGTTTAATCGGTGCTTTAATTTATGCTCCGATTGGTTATTTATTTTCAGAAACTGGAACTTTAGTCTTTGGAATTTTATTAGTTCTCATGGGTTTAGGATTTATTATTCCAACAAGTTTCTATGGCTATGTTTTTAGCACTATGAGTCAAAAACATGCTGAAGCAAAATTAGCACGCAAACAACACAAAGCCGAAAAAGAAGAAGCGAGATTAAAAGCTAAAGAAACGTTAATGATTGAAGAAAATGAACGTATGCGTGAACGTGATTTATTAGAAACACAACATACAGAACAATCATTATTAACTAATAACAATAATCATCATGGTTCTGTTTTTATCGATTCAGATGAACAACCTCAAGTTGAAGAACCAAAACAAGAAGTTATGCATAGTAATTTATTTTTGGATATTGATATTGAACCAAGTTGTGAATCTGGGGAAAATGACAATATTAGTTTAATGGATCCAAACGCAGTACACGACGATGTTCAATCTAGCCGTAGCGTTACAGCAAATGATGAAACGTCACATCAAACTAAACATTTAAAGGTTGATCCATATATAAACTATAAATTGCCAAACGAAGATGTTTTTGAAAAATACGTACCATCAAAAACGGTAGTTGCGAATAAAAAACAAGCTGATTTAGATGGTGTAAAATTAATTAAGATTTTAGAGAATTTCGGTATTAAAGCAGAGTTAATTAACACTCACGTTGGCCCTAGCGTCACAAAATTCGAAGTTAAACCTGATAGTTCGGTCAAAGTTTCCCGAATTCAAAATATTAGTGATAATATAAAGATGGAACTAGCTGCTCGTGATATTCGTATCGAGGCACCTATTCCTGGCCGTAATGCTGTCGGTATTGAAATTCCAAACTTAGAACCTACTCCAGTGCGCATGCAAGAGTTAGTTAGGATGTTGCCTCCGAACAAAAAAACTTCATCATTGATGTTTTTTGTGGGAAAAGATTTACTTGGCAAACTTGTAACATGTGATATTGATAAAATGCCACACTTATTAATTGCGGGTGCAACTGGTAGTGGTAAATCTGTTTGTATCAACGCGATTATTACATCGCTTTTATATCGAACTAAACCAGATGAAGTTAAATTGGTTCTTGTCGATCCAAAGAAGGTTGAATTCACACCATATCATGATGTTCCACATTTATTGTGGCCAGTTATTACAGATGCTGCTATGGCAAATTTGATGCTTAAAAAAGTTGTCGTCATGATGGAAGAACGTTTCGATATCTTTGCTGATTATGGTGTTCGTAATATTAACTCATATAATGATTTAGTAAATGATTTTAATGCTAAGAATACCGATGAAGATACAATGATGCCACGAATGCCAAAAATTGTCGTAATCATTGATGAATTGGCTGATTTAATGATGATTGCTGGTAAAGAAGTTGAATCATCAATCCAAAGAATTACTCAATTAGCACGTGCTGCAGGTATTCACTTAGTGATTGCAACTCAACGTCCAAGTACGGATGTCATTACTGGTATCATCAAATCAAATATTCCTTCAAGAATTAGTTTTAGTGTCGCTAGTAGTATTGACTCACGCACAATTCTTGACCAAGGTGGTGCAGAACGCTTGCTTGGCAATGGTGATATGTTATACGCTCCGCAAAATGAGCCTTCGCCAATCCGCCTTCAAGGTGTTTACATCAAGGATAAAGAAGTTAAGTCAATTACGGACTATGTTAAGAAACAAGCTCGTCCAAATTATGATGATGCTTACTTTGAATTCTTAAATGCAAGTAATCAATCAAATAGTGAATTTGGAACTAAAAAAGAAAAAGATGCATTGTATGATGAAGTTAAAGCTTTTGTTATCGATGCACAAAAGGCTTCCACAAGTTTATTACAACGGAAGTTCTCAATTGGATACAATCGCGCTGCAGGCTTAATAGAAAGCCTTCAAGAAAATGGTGTTATCGGACCACAAAATGGTTCAAAACCGCGTGAAGTGTATATGAAGAAAGAGGGGAATCAAAATGAAGAGTGAAGCTTTAAAGATTGCTGAAGATGTGACATTAACATATAACCAACAAATGATTGCTTTAGCAAGATTAGGTGAAGCTACTGATCATACTATTGAATTATCAGATGAGTATTATCAAGCTAAAGCCGATGGTGTTTTGTGTGATTTAAACGAAGGACCTATGCCTATTCGTCCACGTTATATTTGTCCAGATTACAGCATCTTAATGAAAAAAGGTTCAAAGTTCTTAAACTTACAACCTGCTACTGATTTAATGGATGCATGCAACAACTTGTTAATTATGTATAAACATGTACCATCAATCACAACTTTTCCAGTTTATTTAGGTAATCTAGATGATTTATTAGAGCCATTCGTTGTGAAAGAAGATCGCGCCTTCGCTAAGAAAGTCTTAAAGAATTTCTTATTACACATTGATTCAACATTAACTGATTCATTTGTTCATGCGAATTTAGGTCCAAAAGATTCTGTAACAGGCCGTCTAATCTTAGAATTGACAGAGGAAATGCAACTTGCAATTCCGAACCTTACATTAAAATACGACAAGGATCTTACAAGTGATGATTTCGCAATGGCTTGTGTAAAGTGCATGCTTAAGACAGCTAAACCATCATTTGCTAACCACAAGATGTTCAGCAAGGAATGGGGCGAAGATTATTGCATTGCTTCTTGCTATAACGGCTTAAAGATCGGAGGTGGTGGTTACACACTTCCAAGAATGCGTTTATATGAATGTTCATTAAAGGCTAAGAATGTTGAAGATTTCTTAGATAATGTTTTACCTTACTATGTTAATTTACAACTAGAATATATGGATAAACGTGTTGTTTTCTTAACTGAACAAGCTAACTTCTTTAAGGCTAACTTCCTTGTAACAGAAGGATTCGTTAAGATGGAAAACTTCACAGGTATGTTTGGTATGGTAGGTTTAGCTGAATGTTGCAACCATTTATTAGGTATTGAAGATAAGGCTAAAGGTTTTGGCAATAATGAAGAAGCAAACGATTTAGGTGTTCGTATTATGGAACGTTTAGAAAGTTTGGTTAACGCTCATAAGGCACCACATTGTGAATGCTCAGGTGGTCACTATGGTTTACATGCACAAGTTGGTATTGATTCAGATGGTATGGAGAATGCTCCCGGCACAAGAATTCCAGTTGGTTATGAACCTGAAATCTTTGCACAATTATTGGTTAATGAACGTTTCCACAAGTTCTTCCCTACAGGAACTGGTGATATCTTTAAGTTTGAAGAAACATATTTAAATACTCCTGATGCTGTTCTTGATATTATCAAGGGCGCACTTGATAATGATTTAAGATATTTTAGTGGATATCTTGAAAACAACGATGTTGTCCGCGTTACAGGCTACTTAGTTAAGAAATCTGAAATTGAAAAATTAAGACAAAACAAACAATCATTGAATAACTGTACAGTCTTTGGTAAGGGTGCTGATGAATTCGGTCACGCTCTTGACCGTCGTATTCAAAAGTAATGCTGGCTGCGGTCAACAAAATCATTAATTTCTCGAATGTAGATGGCCCGCATAATCGCACGGCCATCTTTTTTCAAGAATGTAATTTTAATTGTTTGTTTTGCCACAATCCTGAGACCATTAATAAATGTATTAGTTGTGGAGCTTGTGTTAAAACTTGTCCTGTTGGGGCATTGAGTCTTGTTGAAGGTAAAGTTAAATGGAATAGTGATATTTGTATTAATTGTGATACATGTATTAAAACTTGTACTCATAATGCCTCACCTAAAATTAGTTATATGAGTGTTGAACAAGTCATGGAACGTATAAAAAAGATTCGTCCTTATATCAAAGGAATAACTTGTTCAGGCGGCGAATGTACGTTGCATCGTGATTTTATGCATGATTTATTTACTGAAGTTCATAAATTAGGTTTAACTTGTTTTGTCGATTCAAATGGTTCGCTTGATTTTGAACAAGCCCAAGATCTTCTAGCTGTTACTGATTATGTTATGTTAGATGTAAAGGCGAGTGATGTTGCATTCCATAATTTCTTATGTGGATATAATAATTCTGTTGTTTTAAAGAATCTCGATTATCTTCTAAGCGTTGATAAACTTTATGAAGTAAGAACGATTATTTTTCCTGATAAAGATGAGGTTAATGAAACTACAGTTCGTTATGTCTCGGAACATATTGGCTCAAAATGTAAATATAAGATTATTCGTTATCGCCCATTTGGCGTTCGCGAAGAAAATCTTGACTATTTAGGTCATTATGAAACTGATATTGAATATGCTCAAAAATATGTTGATTTAGCCAAAAGTCTTGGCGCAACCCAAGCCTTTATGGTTTAAAGAAATAATGAAGTTATCTATTAATAATAGATAACTTTTTTAGTTGTGAAAATATTTTTTAAAAAAGTTAATAAAAGTGAAATTAAATTGCATTTTAAGGGTAATTTGAGTATGATAGTAGTACAAGGAAACTTGTGAAAAGGAGAAAAAATGAAAAAGATTTTCAAAATTGCTTTAATTTCTTTATTAACATTAAGCTTAGTTGCTTGTGGTGGTGAAGAAAAAACTGAAACTCCTGAAGTAAGTGGTGATACTACTGCTTGTCCAGTGAGAATTGGTTTAGTTACTGATACTGGTGGTATTGATGATAAATCATTCAACCAATCATCTTGGGAAGGTTTAACAAAGTTCGCTGAAGACAACAATATGACTGACTGCGTAGCTTACTTACAATCTTCTTCAGAAGCTGACTACATTCCTAACTTATCTCAATTCGCTGATGAAGGTTACGATTTAGTTATGGCTATCGGTTTCTTATTCTCTTCTTCAGTTGCTGAAGTTGCTGCTAACTATCCTGAAACTAAGTTCTTAATCGTTGATGAAACTGTTGAAGGTGAAAACATCACTTCTGCTGTATTCTCAGCTGAACAAGGTGGTTTCTTAGTTGGTGTTGCTGCAGGTCTTGAAGCTGCTTCTAACGGTTCTAACGCTGTTGGTTTCATGGGTGGTATGGAAGGTCCAATCATCGGTGCATTCCAAGCTGGTTATGAACAAGGTGTTCTAGCTGCTAACCCTGAAGCTACAATCTACGTTGATTACTCTAATACATTCGATGATGATACTGTTGGTCAATCATTAGCTGCTAAACAATACACTGCAGGTGCTACTGTAGTATTCCAAGCTGCTGGTGCTTGTGGTAATGGTGTTATCCGTGAAGCTAAAGAACGTGGTGACGTTTGGGCTGTTGGTGTAGATAGAGACCAATACGAAGAAGGTTTAAATGAAGATGGTTCTAAATCAATCATTTTAACTTCTATGTTAAAACGTGTTGACCAAGCTGTTTACCAAGTTGCAACTGATCTATTAAACGGTGAACTTGAAGCTGGTACATTATTATTCGATTTAACTAACGAAGGCGTTGGTGCTGAAGTTACTTCTGGTAGAAACTTAAGCGACGAAACAATCGCTACAATCTTAGATTACGCTGAAAAGATTAAGTCTGGCGAAATCGAAGTTAGCCCTGTTCCAACAATCGCTGCAGGTTCTTCAAACGTTGCTGAATAATTAAATTTTAATTATTTAAATTAAGCTCACAATTTGATATGTACCCAGAATCCTGGAC
>JAHHTG010000064.1 GCA_020024765.1 Thomasclavelia sp.
TTGGTTATTCGTGGCAATTTAGAAGAAGTTAAAGCGAAACTATTAACTTATAATCCGTTATTCATCGATGTTCTAAACGTCAACTTTGAAGAATTATTCATTTATGAATTAGAAAATCATGGAGATCTTTATGAATAGACAATACTTTAATTATTTGTTCAAATCGCGGAAGAATATTAATATCTTCTTATTGATTGTGAATATCATCTTTACATCTTTTAATCTCTTCACAAGCAGTCAACGAACTCTTGATAGTTATGCTAGTATTCTCGAATTTAGTTCCATTATTGTGCTTATAGAATGTTTTGTGATGCCAATCATTATATTCTTTTATCGTTTTTCGAAACGAGCATCTGATACGTTTTTTTCATTGCCTTTAACACGTAAAGAATTATTTACGACAAGTATCTTCTATATGGCAATGATTATTGTAAGTACGCATCTAATTGCAGCTATTCCAGTTTTTGCAATGATGATTATGGGTGTTGAAAGTTTAATGGTTTTCTTTGTGCCATTTATTCAATATCTTGTTTTCTTAGTCATTGTGGTATTGGCGGTCTTAAACATCACTTCATTGATTATTTTCCAAACTAATACAACATTTGATGCGATTGCAATTTTAATGGCTTATATTTTGCTTCCAGTCTTAGGAATTTATGTTATAGATGCCTTTGGCAATGCAACAATTTATGGATATGACTATAATTGGTTTTTTGATAATCTTCAATACTTCTTTATTCCGATTTTATTTATACATTCATATCCATCAACTTTTATTGAGGCTTTTGCGCAAGAATCCTATTCGCTTCCGATTAACCATGATTATTTGATTTATGTTGCAATTCTTGCGATTGCAGGAATTATTAGTTATGTACTTGCTAAAAAGAATCATGAAAAACATCGAGCAGAAGAAGCTGAACAAATCTCTAATCGTTTTTTCGCATATCAATTTGTTATTATCTACATTACAGTAATGTTGGTTGGAGCGGTAATTGTCTCGAATGTTGATTTAAGAGTTTCACTTTTCTCAAATTTTGGAACAATCTTGATGTTGATTCTTGTGATTTTTATTGCCTACCAAATTATGACTTTTATCTTTAGACGTAAGATTTTAATCACAAGACAATCGATTATCGTTTTCTTAGTAGCTATTGTGTTTAATTATAGTTTAATCTATGTTTCGTTTAAGACATGTGGTTTTGGTTTAGCATATAGCTTTGAAAATGAGACGGCACTTGATAATTTTTTCATACGTTTTGAGATTGAAGATCGTGACGAACCAGATGAAGAAGGCTATTATGATACTGGGTATTATATAATTATGGCCCAAACATCAGATAATCATATTGATCACGATGCAAAAGAAATTGCTGAATGTACTAAAGCCATTCAAAAATTATTAGTAGATAATTATTACACGGAAGAATCTGAAAATGCGATTGCCGAAAACGAATATTATATTTATTTTAATGTGAATATTGATTATAACAATTTTTATTATCGTTATTCTTCGAGTATTAATTCAACACAAATTAAATTTGACCGCGAAACTTATATCAAGGTTTGTGAATATGTGAAAAAACTCGGCGAATTCGATGATATCAATTTTGAAATCAGCTATTATAGTTCGGATGATTACGAAACAAAACCAATTACTTTTGAAGAATTTTTAGAGGCGTTTGATAAAGAAATTTAATAGCAATTGGAGTATAATATCTCTATATGAATAAAGAGAGATTATTTGAATTACGTGCTTTGTTAAAGCAATACAACTATGAATATCATACTTTAGATAAACCAACAATTCCCGATAGTGAATACGATATGCTCTATCGTGAACTTTTGGAGTTAGAAGAAGCATTCCCAGAGGAATATGATCCAGATTCAGTTACTCAACATGCTGGTTATACAATCTTGAGCGAATTTAAAAAAGTTCAACATCAAAAACCCATGTTGTCACTTGGGAATGTTTTTTCTTATGAAGAACTTAAAGCTTGGGCAAAGAAAATTGAAGATGTTTACGGTGAGATTGAATATTGTGTTGAATACAAAATTGACGGTTTAGCCATGAATATCATGTATGATGATGGACACTTTGTTCAAGCAACAACTCGTGGCAATGGTACTGAAGGTGAGGATGTTACGTCAAATGTTAGAACAATTCGTTCAATTCCAATGACAATTCCTTATAAACAACATTACGAAATTCGTGGTGAAGTCTATATGCCAAAAACAGCTTTTGAAAAAGCTAATCGTGAAAAGATTGCCAATGGAGAAGAAGAATTCGCCAACCCAAGAAATGCTGCAGCTGGCTCTATTCGCCAATTAGATTCACGAATTGCAGCCAAAAGGGGCCTTGATGCTTTTTGGTATTATGTTCCTGATGATATTAATGCATCAACACATTATGAATCTTTACAATATGCCCAAAAATTAGGTTTTGTGGTAAATCCAACAACGGCTTTATATCATAATATTGATGAAATCTATCAACATATTTTAGATACCATTGAAATTCGTCACAGCTTGCCTTATGAAATTGATGGTATGGTTATTAAAGTTAATGATTATAAGATTCAAAAAGAACTTGGTTTTACTTCTCGTGTTCCTAAGTGGGCTATTGCCTATAAATTTCCACCAGAAGAAGTTAGATCGGTTGTTGAAGATATCTTCATCACTGTTGGTCGTACAGGTAAGTGTACCCCAAATGCGAAGTTAACACCTGTTAAACTTCAAGGCTCGACTGTATCTTATGCAACATTACATAATGAAGATATCATCAAGGAAAAAGATATTCGCATTGGTGATACGGTTATTGTCCGCAAGGCTGGCGATATTATTCCGGAGGTTTTAAGAAGTGTTAAAGAAAAACGTGATGGTAGTCAAGTTCCATATGTTTTCCCGGAAGTTTGTCCAGTTTGTGGGTCAAAGATTTATCGTTTAAATGGTGAAGCTGCTCATTACTGTGTCAATAATGACTGTTCAGCCAAAATTGTTGAAGGCATTACACACTTCGCATCTAGACCTTGTATGAATATTGATGGTCTTGGTGAGAAAAGGGTTGAGCAATTCTTTGAACAAGGGATTCTTAATCACTTTACAGATATTTATACATTGCATTCAAAACATGATACAATCCTCGAACTAGAAAAGTTTGGTGAAAAGTCATACCAAAACTTAATTAGCGCAATTGAAAAGAGCAAAGAAAATTCTCTTGAAAATTTAATCTTTGCATTAGGCATTCGACAAGTTGGCGAAAAGGCTGCAAAAATTCTGGCTAGTCATTTCAAGACCATGGATAATCTAATGAATGCCTCACTTGAAGAATTACAAGCGATTCGTGATATCGGGAATATTACCGCTATTTCGATTAAAGAATTCTTTGATGACGAACATAATCGCAATATGATTGAAATGTTTAAAATGTACGGTTTGAACATGAATTATCTTGGTGCGGAAGTTCAGACATCAATCTTTACAAATAAAATCTGTGTTCTTACTGGATCTCTAGAATTTTATACAAGATCCGAAGCAACTAAGGTCTTAGAATCATTAGGTGCTAATGTTACTTCTAGCGTTTCAAAGAAGACAGATTACGTGATTTATGGGGCTGAAGCTGGTTCTAAGCTCGAAAAAGCCCAACAATTAGGAATTAAAACCTTAACTGAACAAGAATTCATGAATATTCTTGGCAAATAAGTTATAATATTTAGTTGGTTAGGAGAAATTATGGAAATTAATGAAATTAAAGATTTAGCTAATCGTTTGATGTTCAGATTAAGTGACGATGAAGCTCAAGAAATCGTGGAAGATTTCAAAGTTTTTGAAAAACAAATTGCAATTCTTGATAAAATCAACACCGAAGGTGTTGAAGAAATGATCTATCCTTTCGATATTGAAACAACTTATCTACGTGCTGATGAAGTCAGTCACGTTGCTGATAAGAAAGCTTTATTAAAGAATGCTGCCAAAGTAAAGGAAGGCCATATTGTAGTGCCTAAGGTGGTTAAATAATGACAATTGCAGATTTAAAGAATATAAGTGCACAAGAACGTTGCACTGAAGCATATGAAAAAGTATTGGCTAGCCAAGCTAAACTTAATGCAACAATTACACCAATTGAACCAAGTGGTGAATATGCAACTGAAGGTTTATTAGCTGGTATTCCAGTTGCGGTTAAAGATAATATGTCGACTGAAGGAATTCTTACAACAGCCGCTAGTAATATCTTAGATAATTACTATCCAATTTTTGATGCAACAGTTATTAAAAAACTAAAAGCTGCTGGTGCAAAAATTGTAGCCAAAACAAGCATGGACGAGCTTGCTATGGGTGGTGCAAATTTAACTGCTAACATCGGTCCATGTCATAATCCATATGATTTAGATCGTATTAGTGGTGGATCAAGTGGTGGTAGTGCTGCTTTAGTTGCTGCCAATGTTGTTCCTGTTGCGCTTGGATCAGATACTGGTGATTCAGTACGTAAACCTGCATCATTTTGTGGTGTTATTGGTGTTAAACCAACTTATGGACGTATTTCAAGATATGGTGTTATTCCTTACGCTTCAAGTTTAGACCACGTTGGTTATTTCACACAAAGCGTCGAAGATGCTGCTTTAATGTTAGAAGTATTAGCTGGTCGTGATGACTTAGATATGACTTCTAGCAATGAACCGGTCAAAGAATATTCGAAATTATTAAATAGCGATTTAAAAGGCAAGAAAGTTCTAGTTCTTAAAAATGTTATTAATAGTATCGCTGATCAAAATATCGTTAAAGCTTTTAACGAGATTGTAGCCAAGATGGTTGAAAAGGGTGCTGACGTTAAGGAAGTGACTTTAGATCAAGACTTAATGCGCGCTGTATATCCAACATATGCAACAATTGCCAATGCAGAAGCAACCGCTAATCAAGCTAACTTAGATGGCATTCGTTTTGGACATCGTGAAGACGGCGCTTCAATGGAAGAAATTATGATCAATACACGTACACGTGGTTTTTCGTCTCATATTAAGAAGAGATTCGTTATTGGATCATATTCATTAAATGAAGAAAACCAAGAACGTATCTTAAAGAAGGCACACCGTGTTCGCCGTTTAATTGTTGAAGATTTCTTAAAAGCTTTAAAAGATGCCGATGCCATCATCGCTCCAGCTTCTTCAACTGTGGCTCCGCACATCGACGAAAAAGAAGTCTTTGATGGTGAAAGCGATCAATACTTAATCGCCGATAACTTCATGGTTATTGGAAACTTTGGTGGATTCCCATCAATGACAGTACCTATGATGTATGAAAATGGTTTACCAGTTGGTTTAAATATTACATCAAATTTATTTGATGAAGAAACAATGTTCAATATCGCTACTGGTATTGAAGAAATTACTGGTTTAAAGAATTCTATTAAGGAGGATTTCTAGGATGAATTATGATGTAGTAATTGGTATTGAAATCCATTGCGAATTAAAGACAAAGACAAAGATGTTCTCAGGGGCACCATATGTTTTCAAATCAGAAGCTAATGTTTGTGCTAATGAAGTTGACTTAGCATTCCCTGGTACATTACCTTGTGTTAACCGAGAAGCTGTTCACAAAGCAATTGAAGCTTGTACAGCATTACATTTAACAATTGACCCATTAATCAAGTTTGATCGTAAGAACTATTTCTATTCAGATTTACCTAAGGGTTACCAAATCACTCAACAATTTCACCCAATCGGAAGTCATGGTTATATTGATATCAACGTTGAAGGTCAACCTAAGCGTATTCGTATTAACCGCATTCACATGGAAGAAGATACAGCTAAACAATTTCACTTATATGATGAAACACTAATCGACTTTAACCGTGCTGGTGTACCTTTAATCGAAATTGTTACTGAGCCTGATATGACTTCAGGTCTTGAAGCTAGCTTATATGTCGAAAAACTAAGACAAACTTTACTATATCTTGATGTATCTGATGTCAAGATGGAAGAAGGTTCATTACGTTGTGATGTTAATGTTTCAATTAAACCAGAGGGTTCTGATGTATTTGGTACAAAAGTTGAAATCAAGAACTTAAATAGTATCAATAACATCCGTTTAGCAATTGATTATGAAGTTGAACGTCAAAGAAGTGTTATTGAAGCAGGTGGCGAAATCGTACAAGAAACACGTAGATTTGACGAAGCTACTTCAACAACTGTTTCAATGCGTAAGAAGGAAGGTAGCGTTGATTACAAATACTTCCCAGAACCAAACATCTTCCCAATTCGTTTAAGCGAAGAATACATTAAAGAAGTTCAAGCAAATATGCCAGAACTTCCTGAGTCAAAACATACACGTTATATTGGTGAATTCAATTTAAATGAATATGATGCAAGCCAATTATTACAAAACAAAGCTTTATCAGAATACTTTGATGAAGTTATGAAAACAGCTAAGAATGCGAAATCAGCATGTAACGTTCTAATTTCGGAATTATCTGGTTTACTAGCTAAGAATAATTCTGATATTGAATCAACAAAAATTACACCTGTTAATTTTGCAAAATTAGTTAACATGATTGAAGACAAAGAAATCTCATCTAAACAAGCTAAGGATGTTCTTGAAGCTATGCTAGATGGCAAAGACCCTGAAACAATTGTTAAAGAAAAAGGTTTAAAACAAGTTAGTGATGAAGGAGCAATCTTAAATATTGTTACGGAAGTACTTGATGAAAACCCTAATTCAATCGCAGACTATAAGGGT
>JAHHTG010000065.1 GCA_020024765.1 Thomasclavelia sp.
CAACTAATTCAAACATACGTTTTTCGATATCGTTGATGATTTCTTTACTGATATTGGTTTTAATGGTTGCATATAAACCTTGATTTAAAGAATTCGCAATCTCGATATGAGTTGCACCAAGAACATCTTGAGTAGCCTTTAAAAATAATAATAATAAACTATTTTGGTAAACCAGCCAAGCATAGTTATTGCGCAAATCTAAAAATTCAATTTCATCGCCTTCATGAAGCGTACAATTAAGAGCTTCATAATGATTATTTAATTTAATTGCTAAAACTGGATATTGAAATTCGTTTCGATGATTTTGGTAGAAAATCTCGGCGTTCCATTCACTATTGATTTCCAGACTTTGCCGAGTATCTTGATTAATAATTGTAATTTGCATAAAAACCTCTTTATTTGATTATATCAAAATTTCTCAGATAGACCTATTTTGAAAAAAGCATGATAAATTAAGGATATGGAAATTAATCAAAAATTAAAGATTTTTAAACACACTATTGAACTTTTGAACCGAAAACAAATTCATTATGTGGTCGGGGCTTCATTGCTTTTATATCTTGATGAATTAGTTGATAATTTTAATGATGCTGATATCTTAATTGATTTAAATGATATTACGAAAGTCGATGAGATTTTCAATGAGATATGTATTGAGAAAAAGAAGGGTTCTAATGATAAATTTGCGAGTGACTACTTCCAAACTTATGTTGTTGATGAACTAGAATTTGATGTCATTGGTGGTTTTTGCATTGTTGATGATGGTGGTAAACATTACTTCCCAGATGTTAAAGTTGATCATTATGTTGAGTTTGATGAAATAAAGGTGCCTTTAGATAATTTGGGTAATTGGTTACTTTATTATGAATTAATGGGCCGCTTCAAAAAAGTAGAAATTATTCGTAAACATTTATCTCAAGAATTAAATGAATACTTAACTAGTGTCGCTAAACCAAATATTATCAAGTATAATTGTCGCGTAATTCCAAATATACCTTCAAGTTGTTTTATTGGTGTTAGTATCCCTAAATTACGACATATCGCAAAAAAGATTGCTAAGCATCAATTCGAGGTTTTTATGCTGATTGATAATACAGATTATTTTGATGCGGTTTTACTTCGAGGTCTCGTTGTTGCATTTCATGAAGATGTATTAGAAAACAAACTTTTTCAAGTTGATTGTTTGTTACCATATATTAACGATTGGGAAACTTGTGATACTATTGCGCAAGCTTTTAAATTTAAAAAAATTGAATTGATGCAAGTTTATGAATATGCTAAGAAATTAATTGATAGTCAAGATACCTATTCTATTCGTTTTGGATTAGTGCTATTGATTAAGAATTTCATGAAAGATCAATATTATGCCGATATTTTTACAGTTTTAAATCATCTTCATCATGATGATTATTATGTTAAGATGGCTGTTGCTTGGTTGATTTCGATCATGTATGTTGAAAATCACAATTTAACATTAGCTTATCTCAAAGATAACCAGCTTGAAATCGATGTTCATAACAAAGCCATTCAAAAGATTTGTGAATCTTTGCGGGTTAAACAGTTAGATAAACAAATACTTAAACAATTACGCAAATAAAAAAGGTTTATTTCATAATCTTTTATATAACTTAGGCCTAACCATTGAAGATGTACAATGAAATAAAGTGAGGAAAACCATATGAAAAAGTTATTTTCTTTATTCTTAGTGTTGACCATTTTTCTAACTTTATCAGGTTGTGGTCACAAAGATTTAAATCATTTGCCATCCTTGGAAGTCATCTCAAAAATGGATGAAGGTGACGTTAATGGTGTTTTACCCGGTTATCAAATTGACCAACTCAATGAAAAATGGGGTATTCCAAATGATAGCGAAGTCAATGAGAGCGTTTGGAATTATGAAAATACCAGAATTATTGTGAATTATAATTGGTTAGGTGAAGTCGTTGTATGTAGTCTTGAAAAGATTGCAGATAGTGATAATTAAATATTATCAATTGGGGACACTGGGATATTAATTAATTCCGAAATAAAGTGATTGATATTGTTGGTTGTGACACTATACTATTAATTACACTTGCGAAAATGTAAAAGAAAAGAAGTTATAAGTCTAAGGAATTAGAACTTATAACTTCTTTTTAATTTAATGTTTTAACTTATTTAATAGCTTTAATCATTAAGTTGCTAATCATCTTTGTATAGGCAACAGGGTCTTTTAGACTGAAACCAGCAATTAGCAAGGCTTGATCATAAAGAACTTTCGCATAGTCATTGATATTTTCGTGATTGTCATAAGCGCTCTTTAAAGCTTTGAATAATTCATGGTCTGGATTAATCTCAAGGATTCGATTAGCCTTAACCATATTATCTTGTCCTTGACCAACTTCGTTTAAATATTTTTCCATTTCTAGGGAAATATTGTCATCAGTTACAAGACATACTGGATGTGACTTTAGACGTGAAGATAGACGAACTTCTTTAACTTCACCATTTAAAGCATCTTTAATTGTTTCAAGGATATCTTTATTGGCTTTGTTTTCTTCTTCAGCTTTTGCTTTTTCATCTTCGTTATCGATGTTTAAGTCAGCTTTGTTAATAGATTTAAATTCATGTCCATCATAATCGTGTAACATTGTTGCCATAAATTCATCGACATTATCTAAGAAATAAAGTACTTCATAGCCTTCTTCAAGGATTCTTTCGATTTGTGGCATTTCTTTAATCTTTTCAACAGATTCACCAACAGCGTAGTAGATTTCCTTTTGATCTTCCTTCATACGGCTAACATATTCTTTTAAAGAAACATATTTGTCTTCAAAACTTGATTTAAAAATTAATAGATCAATTAAGACATCTTTATTTTGACCATAGTTTTCATAGGCACCATATTTTAATTGTTGACCAAATTCATGGAAGAACAATTCGTAGTCAGCGCGTTCATCTTTAAGCATCTTTTCAAGGGCTTGTTTGATGTGCTTATCAACAGATTTCTTAACAGCGTTCATTTGATGATCTTGTTGAAGAATTTCACGAGAAATATTTAAACTTAAATCATTCGAATCAACTAGTCCTCTAACAAATCTAAAGTAATCACTGACGAGTTCGTTAGCTTCATCTTTGATGAAAACACCACGTGAATATAACTTTAAGCCTAGTTTATAATCGGTTGTGTAATAGTTATATGGTGCTTTTGAAGGAATATAAAGTAAAGCAGTATAAGATGTATTACCTTCAACACTATAATGTAACTTCTTTAAAGGCTTATTGTAGTCATAGTGGTTTTGCATGTAGAATTCATCATATTCTTCATCTGTAATGTCTTTTTTATTTTTCTTCCAAAGCGGCGTCATCGAGTTAATAGTTTTATCTTCATAAGTTGTTTCAGTCTTACCTTCCTCTTTGGTTGGTTTAACCACCTCAACATTCATGATGATAGGATATCTGATGAAATCAGAATATTTCTTAACTAACATTTGGATTTCATACGAATCTAAATATTTATCATAATCAAAATCTTCAGAACCATTCTTGATATGAAGGGTAATTTCTGTACCAGGAGTTGTTCTATTTGATTCTTTGATTTCGTAACCTTCTTCGCTTTCGCTATACCATGTATAAGCTTTAGGTTCATTAACTTTTAAAGTATCAACAGTGATTTGGTCCGCAACCATGAAGGCGCTATAGAAACCAACACCGAATTGACCGATGATATCGACATCGCTATCTTTTTCAAGAGCAGCTTTGAATTCACCAGATCCTGATTTGGCAATGGTACCTAGATTGTTTTCAAGGTCTTCTTTGTTCATACCAATACCATTATCAGAAATCTTGATTGTACGTGCTTGTCGATCAAGTTCGATATGAATACTAGGGTTTTCCTCGCTGATTGAGGCATCAGTTAATGCTAGATAGTGTTTCTTATCTAAAGCATCACTTGCGTTGGAAATTAATTCTCTTAAGAAAATATCTTTGTTTGTATAAATTGAATTAGCCATTAAGTCGAGTAGACGTTTGGACTCAGTCTTAAATTGTTTAATTGCCATAATTTAAATATCACTCCTTTAGCACTCATTATTAGAGACTGCTAATATAATATAGCACTTTTTAATTTCATGTTCAACCAATAATAAAAGTACCTTGCGGTACTTTTATATTTATAACAATTGAATTAGTTCAAGAATATTGCCATCTGGATCGAACAAATATAAAGCCTTACTCTTACCAAAGCCATATTCTGTACTATCGAACATTTGCGGACCAGAAATGAATTTTACACCTAACCCTTTTAGACGTTCGTATTCAGCATCAATATCATCAACACCAAAGCAGAACTCCGAAATGGATGTTTTAAATAGATTTGGTTGATCAGCTTCAATTGGCTGATTGATGAAATGAATTAACTCAATAAGTGGTGCATTTTTATCAGGTGTTGCGAGATATGCTACTTCGGCATCTGAATTGGATTTGCCAAAGAGCTCATTAGTCGAATCGCCATGCATTTCCATCTTTCCAATATACTTAAGACCTAAGATATCACGATAGAAATCAATTGAGTTTTGTAGATTGCTGACGGTAAAACCGATATGTGCTACTGTACTTAACATAAGTTGCCTCCTTGAATAATAACTTAAAATTATAAAAGAAATATATTTTATTACAAGCAAAATGCACTTAGACTTTGTATCTACATCTGAATGTGGTATTCTAATTTACATAGAGGTAAAAAAATATGCAAGAATTTAATGCAAAAGAAATTATTAAAGGTAAAATCACAATGGCAAATGGTGCTGAAATTCCATTTGAATTATATCCTGAATGTGCTCCTAATACGGTGGCAAACTTTGTAAAACTTGTTGAAAGTAAGTTCTATGATGGTTTAACATTCCATCGCGTTATTCCTGGTTTCGTTTCTCAAGGTGGATGCCCAAGAGGGGATGGGACTGGTGAATTAAGTTATACAATTAAATGTGAAACAGTTGGCAATCCACTAAAACATATTCCTGGTGCGATTTCAATGGCACATCGTGGTAAAGACACTGGTAGTTGCCAATTTTTCATTTGTCATGAAGCACAACCACATTTAGATGGTGTTCATACAGTATTTGGACAAGTGACTGATAATATGGGTGCAGTTCGTCATATGTACAATGGCGATAAGATTGAAAAGATAGAAATTCTTTAGGAGAGATGCTTAGCATCTACTTTTCGGTAAGTGTATGAAAGATAAAACTTTAGTTAAGGAATATTTCTTTACAGCTGTTGGTTCCATCATCTTCGCGTTAGGCGTTAACTTGTTTATCGTACCACAAGGTATTTATAATGGTGGAATTGTCGGTACAGCTCAATTATTACGTACTGTTCTTGTGGAATATTTACATGTTGAAATGAACTTTGATATTGCTGGTATTATTAATATGTGTTTAAATATTCCGATGCTGATAATGGCTTACTTTAAATTAAATCCTAGTTTTGTAAAGAAGACGGCTTTTAGTCTAATTATTCAAACTTTTGCTTTCTCATTAATTCCGATTATGAGTAATCCAATCATTGATGATCGTCTTACATCTGTTGTGGTAGGTTCGATTGTTGCTGGTTATGGTGTTGGCATGATTTTAATTCAAAAAGCTACCGCCGGCGGGCTTGATATGGCAACGATGTTGATGTTTGATAAACATCCAACAATTTCTGTTGGTAAGATTAATCTATATTATAATGTGATGGTTTATATCATTTGCGCTTTAATGTTTGATCTTGAGATTGCAATCTATTCTGTTCTTCATGCGATTATTTTCTCAGGCGTTGTTGATCGCAGACATCTACAAAATATCGAAGTCAGTTTATTGGTTTTTACGCGCAATAAAGACGTTAAGAATATGATTATTCACGATTTGCATCGTGGTGTAACATATTGGAAGGGCCAAGGAGCTTATACGAATCAAGAAACCGAAGTTTTAGTGACAATTGCTTCAAAGTATGAAGTGGCGTTAATGCGCCAAAGAATTAAAGCAATGGATCCAAAAGCCTTCATCATTGTGACCGACCATTTAACTGGTGTTGATGGTAATGTCGAGAAACGTTTAGTCTAATATTTAAGCCTCCAATCGGAGGCTTTTTAATCCAAATTTAATGATTTTTTTCTTTACGTTAAAGGGCGATTTTCATACAATTGAACGTGTAATAGTCAAAGTAATTTGAGTCGGATATACTTTCAGATTTGGTGAAGGTGTTTCT
>JAHHTG010000066.1 GCA_020024765.1 Thomasclavelia sp.
CGAGCCAAAGTAATATTTTTAATGCAAACATCTAATGTTGTTTGCGCATTTTGAAGATGTTCTTCAATCTTTAAATGATTAATGTATGCCCCAGTTTGTGTTGTTTCTTGATAAACATGCATAACTTCATCAGTTAAGGTTGGAATTAAACCCTTAGCTAGATGAATAAGATTCGGGATAGTTTCTACACATTCTTCAATTGTTTTTAAATTAACACTAATCTTTTCAAGATCTTCTTGCGCTAAGGCAAATTCGTTGGCATAAATTTGTTCCTCGAAAGACGAGAATAAATCTTCACAATTCTTTAATTGTGTCTCAACACCATCATACGCAAAAGAAATATCGTTAATCTTTAAATTAACACGTTGTTTTAGATTACGATATTCTTCCTTTAATTGATTTGAGTATTCTCTTTGAATATGCTCACGTTGTGTAATTGAATCAAGGAATTCTTCAATTTCTTGAACTTCAACTTCAGAATCCTTTAAATTCTCTTTAACCACAAGAATTGAATCGCGAGCTTGTTTATTATTGCGGATTGCAATATTGTCTTCAATGCCATCAATCAAGGCTTGAAGTTGCTCCAAATTCTTTTGACAAACATCATATTTTTCACGATATTCTTCAACTTTACGAGCTGTTTCTTCATTGATCTTAGCAATATAAGTAGCTTTATTTAACTTAAATGCTAAAGGTACGGACGCAATTTTGTTGAAGCGAATATTAATATCTTGTAAATCATTTTTTATTGTATCGGATTGAATCTTCTTCATTAAGACGAAGGCAATCACTAATGTAACCATCACTAAGATGGCGATAATATATTCAATTTTAATTCCTGGCATACTAAAAAACCTCGACTTTACATCAATAAGATTTTACCATAAATCCTCACTAGTAGACAATTGACTTACGAAGAATTATTTTAAATAAAAATAAACTTAAAAAAGCGAAAAAGTGCCGATTATTAAAGGTTTTTGTTGACTTTAGGAAGGTTGCTTGGTATAGTTATTTAGCATATATATTAGCAGCATGTAAAGTGAATGCAAATAGCGTTGGTACTAGCACCGCTAGCGACAAGTAACCAGCTGATTAGGCGAAACATCAAATACCAACACCTTCGTTCATGATTTACACCTGTTATTGTTGTTGCAACAATAAATTAGGAGGAAATTTCAATGAGAAACACAGGACCAGTATGGCGCATTTCTAGACGTTTAAACTTCTCTATCCTAGAAACTGGTGAAGAACTAGTTAAACGTCCTTATATTCCAGGTCAACACGGAAGCGCTACAAAACGTATTAAGCAAAGTAACTATGGTTTACAAAAGGCTGAAAAACAAAAGATTCGTCATATGTACGGATTAAGCGAAAAGCAATTCTTCAACTTATACAAGAAGGCTTCTCACATGCAAGGTGTATCTGGTACAAACTTATTAGTTTTACTAGAATCACGTATCGACAACCTAGTATACCGTTTAGGTTTTGCTACTACTAGACGTCAAGCTAGACAATTAGTTAACCACGGTCATATCCTAGTTGATGGTAAGAAAGTAGATATCCCTTCATACCGTTGCAAACCAGGACAAACAATCGAAGTTAAAGAAAAATCTCGTAACTTAGCTTGCATCAATGAAGCTTTAGAAGCTAACATTGCAATCAAAGATTTCGTTTCAGTAGATAAAGACAACAAGAAAGGTACTTTCGTACGTCTTCCAGAAAGAAACGAACTAAACAACGAAGTAAACGAATTACTAGTAATCGAATACTACAACCGTTTAATCTAATCGATGTTAAATTTGCTCACATCTTATGGTGTGAGCTTTTTTATTGGTCTAATATATTTTTGAAAATAGTGTAAAATAAAATTGAGGAGAGACGTAATCTAGTCTTAAGGTAAAAGATTATGAAAAAACTAATTTATATTTTATTGTCACTATTATTAACCATCAGTCTAATCGCTTGTGAGAATACAAATAACAGCAAAGAAGTCTTAACATTGCCCGAAAATATCGAAACAATTAAAATTGAGGTCACTTCCGCAGTACCTTTCATCTGTGCGCCTATAGAAGTAACACAAGATGATGATAAATTTAACGATTTATTATTATGGCTTGATAAATTAGAATTCACACCAATCAACGAAGAAGAAATTATAATCTGTGAAGGTGGATCAGAATACAATTTCACTATTAATGATGATGTTAAATTCTCATATATCGTTTCTTGTGACAACTACGTTAAGATAAATGAAGAATTATATGAAGTTGCCAATAAAATTGACTTCCCATTTGAACTCGATGATTTTCCAATTGCGGAATTGATAGCGAACAATGGTTTAATTAGACCGGTTAAATTCTCAAAGGAGACAAATGACATATTAAACATAATTGAACCAGAAATTCATTTTGTCGATGTGACAACTAAAGATGAAATCGCAGATCAAAAATTATCCGTCTATGAATGTAATAATGGAACTTGGCAAGAAATTAGTTATATGAATGATATCGAAAGTCATCATTATCAACTAGCCTTTCAATTCTTTGAAGATGTTTTAAATGTTTATTTAATTAGTGATAGTGGTCATATTAAATGGGCGGTTCCATTTGATAAATTTGATGAAGCTAAAACATCAGTGCTTAAATATATTCAAGACTATACCGTAATTGAAGCCAACAGCGAAACTAATATCGCTTTTATGTTTGAAACTAAAGATGGAAATATTGAGACATTAGATATTCGAGAAGATTTTAGAAATCTGCCATGCAATCATGGTTTAGTAATTGTTTTAAAAGCAAATTAATCCATATAAAAAGGAGGAATAAATCCTCCTTTTATTAAACAAAATTAGTTATTTTCTGCAGCTGCAAGAATAATTCTCGCAACTTCATTCGCCGTATCTTCAACAACTTCATTGTTTACGATATGTTTATAATATTTTGTTTCCAATAATTCTTGGCGAGCACGCGCAACACGTTTTTGAATCAATTCTTCAGTTTCTGTTTGACGTCCACGGATACGACGTTCAAGTTCTTCAATGCTAGGTGGTGTGATAAAGATTGACAAACAACCTGGATCGTCCTTACACATTTCCAAAACTTGTTTAGCTCCTACAGTTTCAATTTCAAGTAAAACATTCTTACCAGCTGCACGTTGTTGTTCAACATACTTCTTTGGAGTTCCGTAGTAATTTCCGACAAAGCAAGCATGTTCTAATAATTCATTCTTTGCAATGGCATCTTTAAATTCTTCTTCATTAACGAAAAAATAATTCACGCCATCAATTTCCCCTTCTCGTGCTTGTCTTGTGGTCATTGAGATTGAGTAAACGAGATTTAGTTCTTCACGTTTCATTAATTCTTTAATAACTGTGCCTTTACCAACGCCACTAGGACCAGAAAAGACAATCAACAAACCTTTTTTCATACAAACAATGATACTACATTTAAAGTCTTAATGGTATAATATTTGCATGGCTTTAGATGGAATCATATTAAATAAAGAATTTGCTGATTTAAAAAATCGCTTACCTATTCGAATTAATCATATTACTCAAGTTTCGCAAAACGAAATTGTTTTTAACGTTCACACAGATCGTAAACGTACAAATCTCATTGTTTCTTGTCATAGTTTATACAATCGTATTCATTTAACCGAACATGAATATAAAGGTTATGATGAACCAAGTGGTTTTATTATGTTGCTTCGCAAACACATCAACAATGGTATTATCGAAGACATTATTCAAAATAACTATGATCGTTATCTCGTTTTGAAGATACGAGCACTTGATGACCTATATGATGAAAAACATTACCAACTTCATGTTGAATTAATGGGCAAATATGCTAACGTCATCTTGGTTGATGAAAATAATAAAATCATGGATGCTTTAAAACGTATTCCACCATTTGAAAATAATAAACGAACTGTTTGGCCTGGGGCAGATTTTACATATCCCGATAGTCAAATGAAGGCTGATCCATTCGAAACTAAAGAAATCAATCTTGAGATACCTTTAGTTAAACAATTTGCAGGTTTTTCACCATTATTAGCTAAAGAAATCGAATATCGTTTAAGCAATCAAACATTTGTTGAAATCATGCAAGAAATTGCTAACTCAAATAAACTATATGTAGCTAACACAACTGATGAATGCATCTTCCATGTCATTCCTTTATTACATTTAGGTTTAAATTACAAGACTTACGAAATTAATCGTGGTTTTGACTATATTTATTTCTCATTAGAAGAAAAAGAACGTATTAAGCACGTCACTGGTGACTTAAACAAATTTACAAAGCACCAAATTAAACACTATGAAACAAAACTTGTAAAACTTAACACATCGCTCGAAGAAGCTAAGAACTGTGAAAACTTAAGGGAATGTGGTGATTTACTTTATACATATTCAAATTTGCAAGCAAAAGGATTAAAATCAGTCGATTTAATTAACTACGAAGATCAAAATGTTAAGATTGCACTTGAACCAAAATTAAGTGTTAAAGATAACGCAAATCGTTATTACACAAACTATCAAAAGAAACGCAAATCCCAAAAATACCTTCTAGAACAAATTGAAATCGCATCAAATGAATTAGAATATTTTACAGCAATTGCTGAACAATTAATTATTGCGAACTATAATGACGCCATGATGATTAAAGACGAATTAATTAAATACGGCTACTTAAAATTACATCAAAAACGCAAAAATCCAAAGAAAAAGAATGAATGGCACTTATATCAAGTTAAATTCAAAGACCATTTAGTAACTTTTGGTAAAAACAATATTCAAAATGAAACTTTAACTTTTGATTATGCAAAAAATAACTACACATGGTTCCATGCGCAACAATTCCATGGTGCTCACCTATGCGTTGATACCGATCAACCCGATGAAGATACAATTCGTTTCTGTGCGAATTTAGCCGCTTATTTTTCAAACGGCCGTCATTCTTCTTCAGTACCAGTTGATTATTGTTTAGTTAAAAACATTAAAAAAATAAAAGGATCAAAGGCTGGCCTTGTGTCCATTAAGAACTACAAGACAATCTTCATTGATCCTGAGTTAGATGAAGAACTAAGCTTCATCGCGATTTAAATATTTCTTTAAAGTTACGACCTCAAATGGTTTCAATTTACGATATGAACCACTAGGTAATGTGCCTAATTGAATATTTGCTTCCGAAATACGATGCAACTTAACGACTGTATAGCCAAGAGTTGCGAACATCTTACGAATTTGACGATTATGACCTTCATATATCGTCATTTTTAATGTGGTCGTCTTTTTATTGTTATTGGTTTTAAGTCTTTGAATATGGGCTTTTGCACTAACATAATCGTCAACTTTAACACCTTGTTCAAGTTTATATATTTCTTGATTAGTGATGGCATTATCAATTGTTACTTCATACACCTTTGGTACTTTGTAACGTGGATGAATTAACATATTTGCTAATTCACCATCGTTTGTCATTAATAATAAACCACTACTATCAAAGTCTAAACGTCCAACCGGAAATAAGCGATAAGGTGAATCAATTAAATCGACTACTGTAGTACGATTCTTATCATCTTTAGCACTTGAAATAATATTCTTAGGTTTATTTAACACATAAACCACTTTTTCTTCTTTGCCGATTACTTGGCCATCAACTTGAATTTCTTGGTCTCCACGAACTTTAAAGCCTAGTTGGTCAACTACAATTCCGTCAACTTTAACGCGACCACTAGTGATTAATTCTTCGGCTTTTCTTCTTGAGGCAATTCCACATTGCGCAATGACTTTTTGTAATCTTTCCATGTCGTTAAACCTTTCTCTTCTATCATTTTATAACGCACATTACTAATTGCAATTAAGACAATTAGTAAGGCATAAAAACTATAATTTAATGTCTTTAAATAGTATACCTGTTCACTATTAACCGAATCAACGTTTTCTTTAAGATTGTCAATTTGATAGTCATTTGCACTATCGATACTGAAAATCATATAAGAACCATCTTGATTACTCATAAAACGAATATAATCTTTGGTTTGCATCGTCGCGCACTTGCGAACATCGCCCATTTCATCCATATGGTAAACTGTATAAAGCTTATGCG
>JAHHTG010000067.1 GCA_020024765.1 Thomasclavelia sp.
ATTATACTTAATGAATCACCATGGTTACATTAGTGATTATGAATATGAAGCTGCTAAAGCGGTTAAGGTTGAAGATCTACTAGTTGATCCATATCAAAAGCATCATTCTGGTGAAGGCACGCCTTATCAAGCCTATATTGATGAAGTTATCGCCGAAACAACTCGTTTAACTGGTTTTGACCCAACTGTCACACCAATGAAGATTTATACTTCAATGGATACACATGTTCAAACAATCATGGATGATATCCAAGCCGGTAATGTTGAAGGATACTTCGAATATCCTGATGATTTATTTGAAGTTGCTTCAATCGCAATCGATAACGCTACTGGCGAAATCGTCGGAATTCTAGGTGGTCGTAGTTATGCCGATGGTGGCCAATTATTGCTTAACCACGCCACAGAACAATATAACCAACCAGGCTCAACAATCAAACCAATGTTAGACTATGCACTTGCATTCGAAAACTTGGGTTGGGCAACATCTCATGTTGTATTAGATAAGCCATTGATGTGGGCTGGTACAGATTTTGTAATTTCAAACTCTAATGGTAGATATGATGGACAAGTAACATTAAAAGATGCGGTTGGTAACTCATTAAATACCCCTGCTATCCAAGCCCTTCAAGAAGTAATTGATAAGAAATCATCAGCATATGTTGTTGAACATTTAAATAACTTAGGTTTTGATCAAGTTTCAACTGAGGACTTCAATGTTCAATATGCAATTGGTGGTTCAACATTATCAGTATCAGTTAAGCAATTAGCAAGTGCGCAATCAACATTACTAAATGGTGGCGTACATATGCCGGCTCATACTGTACGTCGTGTTGAATTCTTAAGTGGCAAAGAACCAGTTGTTCCAACTTACAACGGAACACAAGCAATTTCTGAAGAAGCGGCATTCTTAACTACTGAGCTTCTTTACAATAACGTATATGGCCCATATGCTAACTTAATGCAAATCTTAAGAGATGATTATGCCGTCTACGCTAAGACAGGTACAACCGACTGGGGCAAAGCTGGTGTTCCTTATGGTATTCCAGTAGGTGCCGCCAAGGATGGTTGGATGCTTGGTTCAACAAGTGAATACACAACATGTACTTGGATTGGTTATGAAAGAGCAATTAAAGACAAAGATACATACCTATCAAATAGTAAATATCTAAGAAACATTCAAGGTAAGATTACAAATATGTTGCTAGATGCAACAGTAGAGTCCAATGGTAAGCCAGCTAAGATTGCTAAACCACAAGGTGTAACACAAATTTCTCATATCTTAGGCACATTCCCATATGTTTCACCAATTGAAGGCATGGACGAAAAATACATAGCAACTGGTTATATCAAGTCAAGTGATGCAAAACTTGTGAATCCAGAAGAAATTGGTATTGAAGAATTTAAAGGTGAAGTAAAAGCTACTTTAAATCCAATCACAAATGATATTAGTTTAACTTGGCCGAAATACCCTAATGAAGATAAACTTAAAGTTGCTGAAGAAGAACTTGATGTATCATTGAAACGTGCCGATGGTTCGGTAATTGTTGAAGCCAAAGGTAAACGTCTATTCGACTATTCATGGATATACGGACCAATTCGTTACAAGGCTGATATTAAACGCACCAACCTTTTCGGAAAGACAGTATCTGAAACTACTATCGCTTCCGAAACCGAAAATAAAGTCGAAAAGATTGATTATACATTCGGCGATAAGATTGAAGTTTGTGGTTACTACGCCTACGAAAAGATGGATGTAAAATCTAATAAGTCATGCGTTGAAATCTCAATCAAAGATGAAGAAATTAGTTTAAGTGTTCCTTCAGTGAATTCAACAATTGAACAAATTCAAAAGTGGGCTGATAACCTCAAAATGAAAATGGAATTTAAAACAGCACCAACAGATGATACTTCATTAATTGGTAAATCAGTAATCACTGATGAATCTGGCAAACAAATTAACGATCAAACACTTAAGATGAAACAAAGTGCAATCGCTAATGCTAAGTGGACATGCACAACATATGTTCAAGAAAATATTGAACTATCTATCTCTTCAGCACACGAAGCTGTTGCCGGTAAACCAGCAAGTTTCAGTGTTCAAGCAAATGTTTCGAATATCAATCCTTCTAAATACACTTGGTATGTAAGCACAAATATCAGTAGTGAACCTAAGAAATTTGAAGGAACCGATACAATTAGTTATGATGTGCCAGCCGATACAACAAACCTACAAGTTAAAGTTGTTTATTCTGATGGTGCTCGTAATGCTGAGAAAACAATTGATGTTCAAGTTTCTGCAGCTGAAAATCCTGAACCTAAAGGTCGAAAATAATTTAAACTTAAGCCAAGCATTTAAAAGCTTGGCTTTTATTATTAAAAGGAACTATATGAGATTAATAAATCTCTAATGGTTCCTTTTCTACATTTAAATCAATCTTAAATCTATGTATTCTTTCAATTTTTTATTTATCTTTGTTATCGCTATTTTATAATTCGAAAATAAGGGTTTTATTCTTCTGACTTAATAATATATTGTTTCGTAATCACCGATATACAATACATTTTTTATTTTAAAGACAGCATGCAAATTAATCTAAATAATATAAAAAAGGATAGATTGAAACTTATAAATTCATAATCTACCCTTTATTATTAAAATTATTTATTAGAAATTAACTAGAAGAACACTAATTATCGCTTTGAACATATTCGAGTTTTTTAGATTCTAATGTACTCCAGTAATCTTTTGGAACTCCCAAAACATTTTCTAATCTTTCGGCGATATCTTGAGTTATTGGCATTTTACCCGCAAATAAATCATCAATTTCTTCCTTCGACATTTCCATTTTTTCTATAAAATCATTTATGTCAAGTTCATTATCAACATCAATCCATTTCTTGATATCTTTATACATATCTTTGAATAATTTCGCACTCTCTTTAATATTCATTTTAAATTTCCTTTTTTAAACTTTTATTTAAATAAATTAAATTAGAATTTGCCACTACGTCCACCGTGGCTTGAACCTGATGAACTACGATGTGATGAAGATCCACTACTTCTGTGTGAACTGCTAGAACTACTTGAACTTGTTTTAATCTTTTCGCGATGAACAGTACGATTAATTAAACGATCATAGCGACGATAAATATGACGTTCTAATCGATTTTCATAGTTATATGCTCCATGTTCAAAATGAACTGTTTTTAGACGTGAACGTTCAACCATCACCATGCCAAAGCCAATACCTAAAGCAAGAATTAATGAACCCAAACCAAACTCTAATAATGTTTCTTTAAAATCAATATGAACTTCTTCGGTTTGTGGAACATCAAGTGGCGTTCCATTATGTGCTAAAGTTAATAATTCATCAGCCTTTTGTGCATATTCTAAAAAAGCATCAAAATAATAGCCTCTAGAGAACGAATCGATGAAGGCATATTCCATTGCTTCAAGCCCATAATCTGTAAAGGCGTATAAAGCATAACCTAAAGTACTCATGTGTAAATCACGTCCAGCCATTGAAATCGCTAGAATAATACCATCACGATCACGGCCATAACCAAAACCATTATAGTCGTAAAAATCATCGACGAAAGCTACAAAATCATCACCTTCAAAGTCATTAAATGTCGCAACAACAACATCACATCTTTGACGATCACTAATTTCTTCAAGAATAGCAAGCAAACTAATTTCTTCTTGTTCGTTAAGCAAATTTGCTTCATCGTAGACATATTCCAATAAACGATTGTCCGGTACTTCTTCAGGTGTAAAACCATTATCAGTTAAATACTTACTAACATGCATTTCTAGGGTATTTAAATACCATTCTAGCGCATCAAAGATGTCAATTGCATTATTACACCCTGTAATGATTTCGTTGATTAAATCGCTCGAAATCACCTCGTCCATATAACCGGATGTATAAAAGGCATATTCATGAGTTATAGTATTCACTCCAAAGATAATGGCGTGTTCATAACTTCGGCATTCATCGAAAACTTCACTAGTAAAAACATTAATATCTTCAGCAACATTGTTTGTACTTGCAAAGAAAACTTCAACACGATATTCATCGAGTAAAAGCTCTGAGTGTATATTGTATTCTTCGTGAGCCTTTTCACTGAAACAATCTTGTGGATCAATAAAACGATTATCATTTTCTTCAGCAGAGATAAAGCAAGTCAACATTAAAACTAAACTTAAACAAATAATTGATATCTTCTTCATCTTAGCTCACCATCATAAACAATAAAACAATCATACAAATTGCAAATAAAACACAGAAAGCAATTAGACTATACATAATAAAATATTTAAAGAATTGACCCCAATCCATTGGTAAATCACCGATAAACTTGCCCGTTTGACCATTCATGGCAAATTGATATTTTTTACCACGCCAAGAAGTTGTTAAGAACCAAACCGGACATAAAGCATAATGTGAATGCCCTTCTGTTAGATAAATATTTGAATGCAAATAATTTACAGTTGAATAGCCATAAACATTTGATCTTAATGTATCGATAACGCTATTTCTTAAGCGTTCATTGGCTCGTTTGATACTTTCGTCAACACCCACATCATAACAATCAGCTAAATATCCTGATAGATAAGCTGTCTTAAAATCAACCGCTTCCTTCATATCAAAAGGTTCGATTGATTCCATCATTTGATCATCAAACTTCGTTGAACCATCAACCGGAATATTATCATAAGACATATTGCCACCACGGTATACGTCGTAAGTTGAAGTTTCAATTACATTATATTCACCTTCACGCCAGCGACGATATTTATAAGCTGTAAAATGTGCATCCGCTTCTACTTCAGCATCAAATAACCAAAAAGGTACATAAACTGATTTAATTTCTTCAATATGGCTTTCTTTACTAAAAATCTTCGGCAATAGTTTCTTGCCTTTGTAGAAATCTTGTAAGGCCTTTTTAGCATCTTTTTTATCAACCTTAAACGGAATTACAACATCTGGTCTTAAATCCCCATCTAATTTATCAACAAGCACCACAGGATTATCACAAAACGGACAAGATGTAGCTACAGTCGTTTCGTCGGTTACAATTTCACCACCACAGGCATTGCATCGATAATAAAGCAAGTGATCTTCTTCATTCCATTTATTATCTGAAACTGCGTGCCAAGTTAAGTCCTCTTTGATATTTAATTCCTCTTCGCTGATTTCCTCTTGATTATTAAATTCATCAATATCGAATTCACTATCACAAAATGGACATTTTAGCTTTTGAGTCTTGGCATCAAATTCAACCCGTCCACCACAGTGTGGACATTTATATTCTTCGATATTTGGCATAAATCCCCTCAAATACCACTTATTGAATTGGTTTGCCACAGTTAGGACAGAATTTAGCGTCACCACTAATTTCTTGGCCACAATTTGAACAGAAAGCTTTCTTAGCTACTGGACGAGGTGTACCACAATTTGGGCAGAAATTACCATCAGTTTCTGTGCCACAACTACATTTCCATGTATTGGCATTAGTAATAGGTTTTGATGCATTGACACGTTCATACATGCCTTGAATATTATTGCCACCAGCTTGACTGGCCATATTCATATTCATAAAGCCATAGGCTGCTCCACCAGCATTCTTAGCAGCAGCTTTCATTGCTTCAGCTTGTGCATCTAATAAATTAGCAGCACCCATTTCTGGATTTCTTAACATACCAACCTTTTGATAATTCTTAATCATTTCAGCATCTTCTGGTGATAAAGAAATCGGATTCATCGCAATATTAACTACTGATATACCTCTTAGGTTTTCCCATTTCTCAGTTAATTCTTCATTTAATGCTGTTGTTAGTTCATTAACATGAGCCGGTACTTCACTTGGTCTAATACCTAATGCTGAAATCTTTGCTAATGCAGGTTGCAATGCATTGATGAATTCACTCTTTAATTGAGCATCAATTTGTTCGCGTTCGAAGCGACCTTCAAAATTGCCACAAACATTTGCATAGAATAATAGTGGATTTGTAATTTTGTAACTATAGATACCATTACAACGAATTGAGACATCGATATCCAAACCAATATTCTTGTCA
>JAHHTG010000068.1 GCA_020024765.1 Thomasclavelia sp.
CCATGCATGGTAAATCATCATGAATTAGAGAATATGAGTGGATCATTTCTAAAGCTAATGCAGCATGATAAGCTTTAGCCTCTGGAATGTTAAAGCCTTTTGTAATTGCAAAGACAAGTTCAGGTCTGAAGCGTTTACCATTGCTCAAGGCATACACCATCGCTTCTTTGACTTCATTATCTTTAACAGTTGCTAAGTAATCTTTAATAAAGGCATCAAATTCTTTATTCATGGTTCGATTCCTCACTTGTAAGCTCATCGATTTTTTGTTCAAATGATGTCAATTGCTTATTAAGCTTCTTGCCAATATTTAAGCCCTCTTCTAATAGTTTAATTGAAACATCTAAGTCGACTTCGCCTTTTTCAAGCGTATCAACAATTGTTTCGAGGCGCTTAAGATTATCTTCGAATTTTTCCTTTGCCATTATAAACCTCCCTAACTTCAGCTTTAATCATACCGGTATTAACCCGAATTTCAATCAAGTCATTAACCGCTAATTGATCAATATCTTTAATAATACGACCATCTTTAAAAGTCAAACTGTATCCTCTTTGCAAAGTCTTATCATAGCCATAAGCATCAAGCAAAATAAGATTTCTCTTAACTTGGTTTACCTTTGATGTGAGGATTTGATGTGCAGCATTATTAAGTCGCAACATTAATTGATTGATATTACTTCTATTATCATTAATCGTTTTTGAAATTGCAAATAAACCGCTCTGACATTTAGCATTGACCTCATGTCTTAATCCAACAAATCGAGTTTGATAATTTAATAATTTCGAAATTAAGTAATCAAGTTGTTGACCTTTTTTATCTAAAATATAATATTTATTTTTAAAGATTGGTGAATTTAATAAATAATCATAATGATTATTTTCAAGCGTTAATAAATGTTGCACTGCATTATTCATGCGTAACATATCATCATTTATTTTATTAATTACATCAGTAATTTTTGGCGTAATCAATTCAACCGATGCTGTTGGTGTAGGCGCACGTAAATCTGAAACGAAATCTGCAATTGTAAAATCTTGTTCGTGGCCAACACCTGTAATAATAAAGGTTTTTAGACCATAAATTGTCTTAGCTAATGTTTCATCATTAAATGACCATAAATCTTCGAGTGATCCGCCACCTCGCGCCAAGATAATCGCTTCATAACCCATATCGTCTACTTTTAAAAGTTTTGCAGTGATGTCTTCACTTGAACCGTTTCCTTGTACAAGTACCGGATATACATCGTATTCTGCAATTGGCCATCGACGTTTGAAAGTTGTTTTAATGTCACTTAAGGCAGCAGATTTATCACCAACAAGTACCGCAATTTTGATTGGATATTTTGGTATAGATTTTTTATGGCTGGAATCAAAGTATCCTTCACTGCTTAATTTATTCTTTAGAGCTTCGTATTTTAAATATAAATCACCAATACCATCAAGTTTCATCTCTTGAACATAGAGTTGTAACTGACCACTAGCTTCAAATAATGATGTATTGGCTTTTAATAGTACACGATCACCATTTTTAGGGCTAAATAACAAGCGACTAGCTTGAGAACGAAACATTACACAACTGATCCTGGCATTATCGTCCTTTAAAGAAAAATACAAATGCCCCGAGAAATGGTGTGTAAAATTACTTATTTCACCCACAACTAAAATATTCTGCAAAGAATCATTTGTATCTAATTGATATTTAAGATAATGGACTAGCTCAGAAACAGCTATCGTTCTCATAGTTGGTCTAGAACTCCGTTGATGTATTTATAAGCATCATCATCACAGTATTCCTTAGCAAGATTGATAGCTTCATCAATGACAATTGCCTTTTGAACTTCACCCAATGATAGTTCAGCCACACCAACTAATAGAATAGCTTGATCTAAGTAGTTTAAACGTTCAAAAGACCAACGCTTTAAATGTTGACTAATCTTTTCGATATAATTACTACGATTTGTGTTAATCTCCTTAACAAGTTTTAAAACATATTCATCAATCAAAGTAATATCTTCGATGTCAAATGCATCTACAACTGCACTGTTTAAATCAGAGTTTAATAATAAATATTGGTAAACAGCGAAGACCAATTTTTTTCTAGTTTCATGTCTATTCATATATAAAATTTTACCACATTTCTTTTCAAAAGTGTTATTGATATGAAAGGAATTTTCTCGTGTAATTCATTTTCTAAAATAATGATAATCTATGATACAATGCAGATATGTTAAGAAATGTAGTTCATCATTTTCAAATAGTCACGAAACATCGCCATGAAGTTATGAAACGCTGTTTTAAAGTCGGTTTATACTATCAAGGCTTGGTTCATGATTTATCAAAATATTCTTATGTAGAATTTTGGAACAGTGTTAGATATTACACCGGGAATTGTTCACCTATCAATTATGAACGTAAAGAAAAAGGTTATAGTGAAGTCTACCTTCATCACAAAGCACATAATAAACATCATTGTGAGTATTGGGATGATCCATACTGCCCTAATCGACATTCAATCATGCCAGATAAATATATTATTGAAAGTGTTATCGATAGACTCGTTGCTTCAAAAATCTATTTAAAAGATAAATTTACAGACGAAGCGCCATATCAATATTTCTTAAATGATCATCCTATAACAGACTTTATGTCTAAATCAGAGCACGATAAATTTGAATATCTCTTAATTTATCTTAAAGATTATGGTGAAGATGAATTACTCAGCCATTTAAAAATGATTGTTAAAAATGGTTGCAATATAAATATTTAATGCCACGCAAGTGGCTTTTTTAGTTCGCAAATAAAAAAGATATCGAATTAATCGATATCTTTTAAATCTTCGCGTTTAAATTCTAAATTAATCTTATAACCAAGTTTCTTCATCGAAACGCCAGCTGCTGCTAACATTCTTTTACTTGCTAAGGTTGAAGGTGTTTTAGCATATTTATCGCTTTCGTAAATGATTTCTTTAATGCCAGCTTGAATAATCGCTTTAGCACATTCATTGCATGGAAATAACGAAACATAGATGGTACAACCTTGTACCGGTCTAGGTGCGTTTAAAATTGCATTCAGTTCAGCGTGAACCACATATGGATATTTAGTCTTTAAAAAATCTCCTTCACGTTCCCACTCGAAATCATCGTCATTGCAACCATAAGGCATGCCATTATAGCCAATCGATACAACACGATTGCGATCATCTACAATGCAAGCTCCAACTTGTGTACTTGGATCTTTCGAACGTAAAGCACTCAAATGTGCTAAACCCATGAAATAATCATCCCAACTAATTACGTTTTCTTTTTTCATACTTAATCGCCTATCGTTCTTGATAAACTTCGTATAATTTTGCATCAAGTTTATCAGCATAACCAGTTAATCCCATATTACGGTACATTTGTGTTACAGCAAAATCTGTACCTCCATACTTTGGATAAATCTCTTTGATTGTAAAAGATTTAAAAGAAAGAATCATCACAAACAAGAAGTAAATCACATACATCTCTTTACGATGATTTAAGATGTAATAGAAAATAATACCAGCAACAAAACCGCCTATATGAGCATAGAAATCAACACCATTGACAAAGTTAATCAATAAGTTGATGAAGATTGTACGCGTAATGGCAGGATTTCTTAAATCACCATGTTTGTATGCTGTCATGATATAAACACCAAGTAAACCATATAAACCACCACTCATACCAACTGAAATTGTATTGTCATGGAATGTTAACGAGAATAACGATCCAGCTAAGACGCTACCATATAAAACTAGTGCGAATTTTGCCGAGCCAACCTCTTTCTCCATTGAAGTTCCAAGACTATATAAAGCCGTCATATTCATTAATAGATGGAAAATGTTAGCATGCAAAAAGCCACTGATTAATAATCGCCAAAATTGTCCTAAACCAACCGTAAACATTTGATAATTAGCCCCGAGTGCTACTAATGTATTGATTTGGCCATAAGATTTGCTGAAAATAAAAGTTAATAAATAAAAGAATGCAGCAATAATAATTGAAACCGTTGTAACAATTGGCAATTTTACTTTTAAATTGCGTTTTTGGACTCGGGCTTGCTTCATATAAGTTGCAATTTCATTAGAAATTTCTTGAATTTCAAGATTACCATTTTCAACATTATGTACAACATTGGTAATACCGGGATAAATATCATTTAGTGCTAAACCAGAATAGTAATGATCTTCCAATGCAACACTGTCATAAATTTCCGTACTTAGTACTTCATCACGTGTAATATGAACATCTAAGAAACGGCCACGGCTAATTCTTAATTGTTTAAAGACGGCATTAATCGTTCCATCAATTCTCTCTTTTTCAAACATCACTTGTTCAATTGAATTCGTTGTTAAACGAATCAATGGATAAAACTCATGATTACGGTTGATTAACCATAATTCATCTTCACGCATATTTGGTAAATTTAAAGTTCTGTAAGAAAACTTTAAGACAAAAAAAGATAACAATTGATAAATCTTATAAAAACTTTTATCGTTCATTTGTTTTTCCTTCTGCTTCATTAATGTAATCAAGCATATATTGTGGCATATCTGTTGTGAATTCCATTCTTTCGTTTGTTGTTGGATGGATAAAACTTAAATAGAAAGCATGCAAATATTGTCCACTATCATCAATTATTTTGCGATTAGAATATTTTGCATCGTTAACAATTGGATGATTAATAAATTTTAAATGAACTCTAATTTGGTGAGTTCGACCAGTCTTAAGTTCGCATTCAACAAGTGTTGAATCCTCGAAACGTTTAAGAACTTTAAATAATGTAATCGCCTCTTTGGCATTCTTATCAGTAACACACATTCTTTGACGGTCCTTAGGATCACGTCCAATTGGAGCGTCAATCTTGCCATGATCATGTTCCATCACGCCACAACAAATTGCGTAATATTTACGGAAACATGTCTTATCAGCTAATTGTTCGCTTAGGGCAACATGCGCTTTGTCGTTTTTAGCACACACTAATAAACCTGATGTATCTTTATCGATACGATGGACAATACCAGGTCTTAAGACGCCATTAATACCACTCAAATCTTTACAATGCGCTAACAAACCATGAACCAAAGTATAATCGTAGTTGCCAGGTCCTGGGTGCACAACCAAGCCCTTTGGCTTATTGATGACAATAACATCTTCATCTTCATAAACAACATCCAAATCCATCGGAATTGGTTTAACATCAATTGGCTCAGCATCTTCAAATTCGATGACAACTTCATCTCCTAATTGCATACGATATTTTGATTTAGCAACTTCACCATTAACTAAAACATCTTCTTTATCAATTAATTTTTGGATATGGCTACGAGTTAAATCGCTAATCTTTGCTCCATAAGCATCAAGACGGCTATTTACATCTTCTTCGCTGACGATTGCGTTAATGATTGGCATCTTTTGAACCTTCTTTCATTTCTAATAAAAAATCTAAAATAAATAAACATACGCCGATTGTTAAACAAATATCAGCAACGTTAAAAACCGGAAAATCCCATCCCAAGATAATAAAATCCAAGAAATCGACAACATATTGATTGACAATACGATCAAAGAAATTCCCAAATGTTCCAGAAATCATCAAAAGAATTCCTAATCTTTCAAGTACACTACCCTTTTGGGCTTGGTAAATTAAATATCCTAAAACAGCCAACGCAACGATACTAACCAAATAGAAGAACCCCATTTGACCTTCGAGAATACTAAAACCAGCACCAGTATTACGTACATATGTGATATTGAAGAATCCATCAATAATCGAATAAGATTCACCTAAACGAAAATTAGATGCAATATAGAATTTTGTAATTTGATCTAAGACAAAAAAGACAAT
>JAHHTG010000069.1 GCA_020024765.1 Thomasclavelia sp.
CTAGCAACATAGTTCTTGTGCTTGTTATGGTCAGTAATTGCTTTATCTAAAAGAGAATTGCATTCGTTGTATGCTTTGATTGCTTCTTCTTTGTTATTAGCTTCAACTGCTTTTAAAACATTCTTGATGCTTGTCTTTAATCTGCTCTTTTCAGCTGTATTTTGAAGATTTTTCTTAGCGTTTGTTAAAGCTCTCTTCTTTTGAGATTTAATATTTGCCATAGGTCCTCCTTGTTTTAATTGCTATGCTATTATAACAAACCTATATTTAAAATGCAATATTCATTGTGCAATTGTGGCGATTATACCGAGATATTTGCTACTTTTTTAGCCTTAGAAATACATGCTTTTTCTTAAATTATGCTATAATAATTCTTATGAAAAATACGAGAATTGTTTTTATGGGAACCCCAGCATTTGCAGCAAATGTTTTAGAGGGTTTAGTTAATGATGGTTACAATATTGTTGGTGTTGTAACACAATGCGATAAAAAGGTTGGACGTAAGCAAGTTCTGACTTATAGCGAAGTTAAAGAAGTGACACTTAAGCACGATTTAAAGGTTTTACAACCTTATAAGATTCGTCAAGAATACCAAGAAATCTTGGATCTTGATCCTGAATTAATCATTACTTGTGCTTATGGCCAAATTATTCCAGGCGCATTACTTGATTATCCAAAATCTGGTTGTATTAATACCCATGGTTCGTTATTACCGAAGTTCCGTGGTGGAGCACCAATTCAACGTTCAATTATTGAAGGTGAAAAGGAAACGGGTGTCACAATTATGTATATGGATCGCAAGATGGATGAAGGGGATATCTTATTCCAAGAAAAGTTACCAATTCTAGATGAAGATACATCATCTAGCATGTTCGCAAAACTTTCAGATTTAGCTCTTAAGATGCTTCGTGAACATCTTGATGATATTATTGACCGTAATGTCAATCCAATTAAACAAGACCATGCATTAGCGACTTATTCACCTAATTTAAGCAAAGAAGATGAACATATTGACTTTAAACGTGATGTAAAAGAAGTTTATAACCATATCCGTGGTTTACTAGATAATCCAGGTGCTTATGCGATTGTAGCTGGCAAGAAAGTTAAATTCCATAAAGTTCGTCATACTGATGAAGTCTTGACTGAACCTGGTAAAATCTATGGCATCCACGATAATGGTTACTTAGTTGGCGCTATTAATGGATCAATTATCATTGATGAAATCCAAGTTGAAGGCAAGAATAAAATGCAAGCCAAAGACTTCTATAATGGCGCTGGCAAGAACTTTGTCGGTAAGGAGTTTGAATAGTATGTCAATTAAGAAAATGACGCTCACAGCTGTTTTAACCGCGTTAATGACAGTTTTAACATGTGTTGTGATTATTCCACTAGGTAATTTTGGATTCTTTAATCTTAGTGATTTCTTAATCATGTTACTAGCGAGTTTTGTCTCACCTTTACAAATGGTGATTATCGCTGGTGTGGGTTGTGCATTAGCTGATATATATCTTTCATTTGCTCACTATGCAATTTTTACATTCATCATCAAGTCACTTGAAGGGCTTGTAATGATGTGGCTATTTAAGAAGGGATTAAAGTTTAAACCTTTAGGTTTTGTGATTGGTGCTATAACAATGATTTTGGGTTATGGTTTAGCCGATTCGTTATTAGGACAAAGTTTAAGTATGATGATTCCTTCAATGATGGCAAATATGCCACAAGGTTTAGTTTGTGCCATTATTGCCTCTGTACTTTATGTACCTTTTTACAAATATATTGGAAGTAAAATTTATGAAACAAAGTAATATTCGCAATTTCTCAATTATTGCCCATATTGACCATGGGAAATCAACGCTTGCCGATCGAATTCTTGAATTAACAGATACTGTTTCAAAACGTGAAATGCAAGCGCAAATCCTTGATTCACTAGAACTTGAACGTGAACGAGGTATTACCATTAAATTAAACACCGTACAATTAAAGTATCACGCTAAAGATGGTGAAGATTATCTTTTCCATTTGATTGATACACCAGGACACGTCGACTTTACTTATGAAGTATCACGTTCTCTAGCGGCTTGTGATGGTGCAATTTTAGTCGTTGATGCAGTTCAAGGTATTGAAGCTCAAACACTGGCTAATGTTTATTTAGCACTAGATAATAACCTTGAAATTGTACCAGTCATCAACAAGATCGACTTACCAAATGCCGATCCTGATAAAGTAAAGAAAGAAATCGAAGATATTATCGGTATCGATTGTTCAGATGTTCCTTTAATCAGTGCAAAATCTGGTTTGAATGTTGAAGATGTCCTAGAAGCTATCGTCAATAAATTACCAGCACCAACTGGCAATCCTAATGGACCACTTAAAGCTTTAATCTTTGACTCAGTATATGATGCATATCGTGGCGCAATCATCAATATTTGTGTTAAACAAGGCGAAATTAAAGTTGGTGATAAGATTCGCTTCATGGCTACAGGTTCTGAATATGAAGTAGTAGAACTTGGTGTTAAAACTCCACGTGAACTTAAGAAAGATAAATTAGTCACTGGTGAAGTAGGTTATGTTGCTGCAAGTATTAAATCCATTCAAGATGTTCATATCGGCGATACAGTAACACATGTTGAGAATGGTGCTAAAGAACCATTAAGTGGTTATCGTAAGATGAACCCAATGGTATATTGTGGTCTATATCCAACTGATAATTCCAAATATAATGATTTACGTGATGCTCTAGAAAAGTTACAACTAAATGACTCTTCTTTAACTTTTGAAGCTGAATCTTCAAAGGCTTTAGGCTTTGGTTTCCGTCTTGGCTTCTTGGGTCTATTACATATGGATGTCATTCAAGAAAGACTAGAACGTGAATATAATTTAAGTTTAATCGCAACCGCACCAAGTGTTGTATACCACGTTAATAAGACTGATGGTTCAATGCTTAAGATTGATAACCCAAGCATGATGCCAGATAATACGGTCATCGATTCAATTGAAGAACCATATGTTAAAGCAAGTATTATGGTACCAAACGAATATATCGGTTCTATCATGGAACTTACACAAGCAAAACGCGGTATCTTTAAAGAAATGAATTATATTGATGACAATCGTAATCAATTAGTTTATGAAATGCCATTATCTGAAGTTATCTTTGAATACTTTGATAAATTAAAGAGTGTATCTAAAGGATATGCATCACTGGACTATGAATTAATTGGTTATCGTCCTTCAAATCTTGTAAAGATGGATATTCTAATTAATGGCGATGTCATTGATGCGCTAAGTGTTATTGTCCATCGTGATTTTGCCTATAAGCGTGGTCAAGCCATCACTGTTAAATTAAAAGACTTACTTCCTAAGCAACAATTTGAAATTCCAATTCAAGCAGCCATCAACAATAAGGTTATCGCTCGTACAAACATCAAGTCTTTGCGTAAAAACGTATTAGCTAAGTGTTATGGTGGTGATATCAGCCGTAAGAAGAAACTACTTGAAAAACAAAAGGAAGGTAAGAAACGTATGAAGGCTGTAGGTAGTGTAGAAATCCCGCAAGAAGCCTTCATGGCAGTCCTCAGTATGGACGACGACAAGAAATATTAGTAATCGTAACGTAAAAATGTTAAAATAGAATATAGGAGGTGATGAGATGAACATCTTCAAAGAAGTTAAAATTTCGTCTTTTACCGGAGATTTATTTTCGATTATCGTAGGTTTAATCCTATTGCTTAATCCGAAAGCCTCTGCGAATTTTATTTTAAATATTATCGGTATTGGATTCTTAATGTTCGGAATCTATAAGATTGCTACTTACTATTTCTTATATAGTGGACAAGGCAATGATAGTATCTACTTTATGCATCGTTATGATCTACAAAGTGGATTAGGATATTTGTTGATAAGTGTATTATTAATTATTTTCAAAGATTTCTTTATTTCACTTTTACCAATGGTATTAGGTCTTAGCGTAACGCTTATGAGTTTAAATAAACTCGTAACAGCATATCGCTTAAGAAAGCTTAATTATGATGGTAGTTTATATATCTTACTATCATTAATAGGTATAGTTCTTGGTATTTTTATTATTTTAAATCCACTAAGACTAACGAAGCTTTTCTTTAGAGTTGTAGGTGCAGTTCTAATCTATAATGGATTATCAGATATCTTGGCTTACTACTATATTCGTGAAAAATATCGTTAATTAAACACAAATCTCCTTGTAAAGGTTAGACCTTGCAAGGAGATTTTTATATTTGTCTTAGAGTTTATGATAAAATTATCAATATGGTAAAACATTTATATTTACATGTCCCATTTTGTAAATCAATTTGTGCATATTGTGATTTCTGTCATTTTGGTTTTAATACAAAACAAGTTGATTTATGGCTTGATGAATTAACGCGCGAGATTGCTACTAAAGATTTAAGTGGGATTGAAACTGTTTATTTAGGTGGTGGGACCCCAACGTGTTTAGAACATCATCAACTTGAACGTTTGTTAAAATTAATTCATCAATATGTTAAACATCCGATTGAATATACAATCGAGATTAATCCTGAAACTTTAGATTTAGATAAAGCGCAACTATTAAGTAACTATGGTGTTAATCGCGCAAGTATTGGTCTACAAAGTTCAAATGAGATTGAACTTAAGGCTTTAGGACGACGTCATAACTTTAATGATGTGAAAAGGACAGTTAGATATTTAAAAGAGGCAGGCATTGATAACTTTAGTTTGGATATTATGTATTCGATTCCAAATGAAACAATGACATCATTAGCTAAGACAATTGAAGATGCTTTAAGTTTAAAACCTAAACATTTATCTTTATATTCATTACAAATTGAACCAGGAACACTATTTTATAAAAGGGGTGTGACTGGACTTGATGAAGATCTCGAGGCTGATATGTATGAATATATTGAAAAGATATTGATTGAAAAAGGTTTTATTCATTATGAAATCTCAAACTTTGCCTTACCTGGATATCAATCAAAACACAATCTTGGTTATTGGGAATATAATGATTTTATTGGTTTATCGCTAGGTGCAAGTGGTAAAGAAAATCATTGTCGTTATACAAATACGCGTTTGATTAAACAATATCTAAATCATGAATATCAAGATGAAGTTATTGAGTTAAGTCTTGAAGATGAAATGTTTGAAGAAGTTATGATGTCTTTAAGAACAATCTATGGTTTAGACTTAGAACGATTTGAAAAACGTTATGGTCAAAGCTTCTTTGAAGCTTTTAAAGAACCATATACTAAACATCAAAAAGAATTTGATTTAATTAATAATCATTTAATCGTTAAGAATGTAGAATTGTTAAATTCTTTACTTGTCGATTTCTTATAAAGGTAATAGGTTATAATAATAAGTATGAAAAAATGCATGTTTATATCTAGTGGTGGTGGCCACTTAAGTGAATTATTAAAATTAGAGAGTTTGGTTGAGAAAGATAAGTCGGTTGTAGTAACGGGGAAAACACCTACAACAACTTTCTGAAAAGATAAATATCCAAG
>JAHHTG010000007.1 GCA_020024765.1 Thomasclavelia sp.
TTGTATAGCTTAGTTCATAAATCAATGTGTCCAGGATTCTGGGTACATATCATTTAATAGAGATGGCTTTTAGTATATTGAGATAATTACTTTACAATATCAAGAATTTCACTTGGTTTATTAACGATATAAGTAGCACCGTTTGTCTTAAGTTCACTAACATCGCGATAACCCCAAGTTACACCAATTGTGGAAACACCTAAGTTGTTACCAGTTTTAATATCGGTAGCAGAGTCACCAGTAAAGATGACCTCACTCTTTTTTAAGCCCATTTCTTCAATGATGATATTTCCGTTGTAAGGATCTGGCTTAATTGAACGATTATCTAATTGGCCACGGATATCTACAAACTTAATGTCACCAAATAATTCATTAACTAGTAAACGAGCATAAGTTTCGTTCTTGTTGGTGTTAATCGCAACTTTAATACCACGATTTTGTAGTTCATGAAGCATTTCAACAATACCATCATATGGGTGTGTATTGTCGGCATAGAATTTGTCATAGTAATACATAAATTTTTCAACTGCTTCGACTAGTAGTTCATTATCGGCATTAGCAGGTAATGCATCCTTTAATAATTGTTTGAATCCATGCCCAACTTTCTTTTGAACATCTTCAATGGTGTATGTGTCATAACCGTAATCTTCGAGTACGGCATTAACGCTATTTGCAATATCAACGATGGTATTAATAAGTGTACCATCCAAATCAAAAATAATCCCTTTAATCATTTATACAACCTCTTTTCATTTCATTATATTTAATTGTGAAATAATTTTCAAATAAAAAGATAGAGGCATAAGCCTCTATCTTAAATATTTTATTTCTTTAAATCTTCACTAACTCCAACAAGTTTGTTATTGAGTTCAGTTTCAATCTTACGAAGTTCAAGTTGAGCCTCGGCACGTTTAGTGCGTCCTTCTTCTTGAATACGTTTAACTTCATCTAATGTTTCGATTAAGCGTGCATTAGTATTCTTGAGTGTTTCGATATCAACGATACCACGTTCTGTTTCTTTGGCTGTTTCAATTGTTGCAGTCTTTAACATATCTGCGTTTTGTTTAAGCATCTTGTTAGTCATTTCTGTAACTTCATTTTGAGCCTTAATTGCTTCATGAGAGTGGTTAACACCCATTGCAATCAACATTTGTGACTTCCATAAAGGAATTGTATTAACTAATGAAGATTGAATTTTTTCAACCATCATTGTGTCGTTGTTTTGAACTAAACGAATTTGCGGAGCCATTTGGATCGAAATGACACGAGTTAATTCAAGATCATGTAATTTCTTTTCAAAACGATTGATTGCATTTTCTAAATCATTAGCGGCTTGCGCGTCTTCAGGAAGACCACTCGCTTGAGCTTTGGCACGCAATTCAACAAGTTCAGTGGCTTTAACCTTTTCTAAGTGCTTTTTACCAGCTAGGATATACATTGATAATTCTTTGAAATTAGTAAGATTTTTTTCATATAATTGATCAAGTAATGCAATATCCTTCATCAATGTGATTTGGTGTTCTTCAAGGGCTTTAACGATACGGTCAACATTTGTTGCAGCCTTATCGTAACGTGTTTTTAAAGATGCAGCTTTATTTGCACCTTTTTTGAAGAATCCAAAGATTCCAGAATCTTTTTCTTCGATTTCAAAGCCACGTAGTTCAGTGATTAACTCAGTCATCATATCACCGATATCACCTAAATCGCGTGTCTTAACGTTTTTTAATGCTGTTTCAGAGAAGTCTGCAATTTTATTTTGGGCAGCACTTCCGTATTGAAGAATGGTATTAGTTTCCATAATATCAATCTTTTCAGCGAAGTCATCAATCATTTTTTGTTCTTCAGGAGTGAGTTCGATATCTTCAACCTTCTTTAATGTTTCGGGGTTAACTTCTTCCTTTTTTTCAACAACTTCTTCTTTTGTTTCTTCAGGTTCACCACCTAAAGTTAATGTAATTTTTTCTTCTTGTGTTTCAGCCATATTATTCAACCTCTTAGAATTATTCTACCATATAATAAGGATAAAAAAGGTGTTTCTTATCTTTTGCTCAATATAAATTATGGAAATGCATATATTTACATTTTTGAGTCATCAATTAGTGATTTCACTAAAACTTCACATTAGCCCCATACTTATCACACATTAAAGCGCAATAATATAATCATCAGTTGAAGAACTCTATTCCCCTCATAATATATTCCTAATTCAACTGTAATGCATAATTTGAAACAGGACCGCAAGGTCCTTTTCAAATGCCTAAGAACCTTTATTTATCGTGGTTTTTGTTATCGTGTCTGAAAAATAATCGTTGACAAATGACGGGTATTTCTTTAGAATTAAATAGCAAACTTGGATTTATTGAAGAAAGAGGTGTATTAATTATGAAGAGAACTTATCAACCAAGTAAGAGAAAACACCAAAGAACAGCCGGTTTCCGTGCTCGCATGAAAACAGTTGGCGGACGTAAAGTTTTATCTAGACGTCGTGCTAAAGGTAGAAAGGTTTTATCTGCTTAATAAGTCACTGTATAGTGGCTTTTTATTACGTTATACACTATGAAAAAGTATAATCGGATCCGTAAAAACGAAGAATTTTCTAGGATCATTGGCAATCATCATTCCAAGGCATCGAATAGCTTCATCGTCTATGCCTCAGAACGTCAAGAAGATCATACCCGTGTTGGGATTAGTGTCTCAAAAAAACTTGGCAATGCAGTTACTCGTAACAAGATTAAACGCCAAGTTCGAATGATGTTACAGGAATTAATTAATTTCGAAGAGAATGAACACGATTACATTGTAATTGTGCGTCGTTCATACCTTGATAATTGCTATGCAGACAATAAAAAGGACTTGGAAAAGACACTAAAAACCTGTAAAATTAAAAGGAAAATACTTGAGGTGAAGTAAATGAATAAAAAGAAATTATTATTTTTAATCTCATTGGTTGCTTTACTATTCTTAATGAGTGGTTGCACAATGCCAATGGATGAAAACGGCAAGATTTTAACTATTGGTTTAGATACAACATTTAAGTCAATCATGGATAACGAAGGATTCTTCTCAGCAATCTTTGTTTACCCACTAGCTCAATTTATCAACAAGATTACACCAATGACTAACGTCGGTGTAGCGATTCTATTAGTTACAATCGTAATCAATGGTATCGTTCTTCTATTAACTTTCAAGCAAAACGTTGCAATGCAAAAGCTACAAACATTACAACCAGAAATGGATCGTATCCAAAGAAAGTATGAAGGTAAGACTGACGAAAACTCTAAGATGCGTATGGCTCAAGAAATGCAAGGTTTATACGCTAAGAATCATATCAATCCATTTGGTTCAATCTTAGTTATGTTTATCCAATTCCCAATTCTAATCGCAATGTATCATGCAGTTCAAAGAGCTGAAGCTGTTGCGACAGGAACATTCTTAGGAATTAGCTTAGAGTTAACTCCATTACAAGGCATTCAAAATGGTCAATTTGTATACATCCTAATCTTTGGATTAATGGTTGTTTCACAATTTGTTACTGGTTTTGTACCTCAATATTTAGCTAACTATCATGCTAAGAAAGAAGCTGAAAAACACTTCCGTTCTTACAAACCAGCTAAGAACCCTAATCAATCAATGATGTATTTCATGACAATCTTTATTTCAGTTATCGCTATCTCTTGGCCAACTGCTATGAGTTTATACTGGATGATTTCCAATGTTGTAAACTTAGCTAAGGCTGTAATTGTTGATATGACAATCCAAAAGAAAAATGCGAAATAGGAAGTAGGGTGTCGGATGAAAACATATACTGCTAAAACTGCTGAAGAAGCATTAAATAATATTGCTGCTGAACAAGGTTGCTCAGTTGAAGAAATTACTTATGAAGTAATTGAAGAAAAGAAAGGTATCCTTGGCTTTGGTAGTTCAGTTACAATCAAAGCTTTCACAAAACAAGATATTAAAGATTTCATCTTCGAATATCTTGGAACATATTTCACAGAATTAAATCAAGAAGTGTCAATTGAGATTATCGTTGAAGAAGATACTTTCAAGGTTGTTCTTGATGCTGAAAACAATGCCATCATTATTGGTAAGGGTGGTCAAACTTTAAGAGCTATCAATAACGTTCTTAAGGCTGCTGTTAATAACACATTCGAAAGAAGAGTTAATGTGATTATGGATGTTGGTAACTATAAAGAAGATCGTTACCGTCGCGTATGTCATATCGCAAATCGTGTTGCACGCGAAGTACGTCGTTCACATATCGATGCAGCATTAGATCCAATGCCAAACGATGAAAGAAAGGCTATCCATCAATACCTTACAAAGACGAAGAATATTAAGACTGAATCTGAAGGTGAAGGAAGCCAAAGACATATCGTCATTAAATACGTTGAAGAAGCATAACCAAACAAAGCTAATCAAAATTTGATTAGCTTTTTCTTTTGCCTTAAAATAGAAGTATGAAATACGATGTTGTGCTATTAGCTGGGGGCAAAGGTACCCGCTTAAATTTAGGCTATAATAAAGTCTTATATAGAATGGATAATGGTTTAACGGTCTTAGAAAATGCGATGCAATCATTCCTTAAAGATCCTGATCTTGGCAAATTGATTGTGGTAGCATCAAAGGAAGATCAAATCCAAATTAAATTGCAACCCAAGATGGAGTTTGTGGAAAATGGTAAGGAACGTTTCAATTCCGTGCTTAATGGTTTGAGTAAAGTTGAAAGTCCTTATGTGATGATTCACGATGGGGCAAGACCTTATATAACTGCTGAAGATATTGCGAATTTAAAAGTTACACTTGCATCTGAAGATGCTTGTATGTTGGCAAAAGCAAGTAAGGATACAATTAAAGAAGTGGTGGATGGATATATTGTTCGAACAATTGATCGTAAATTAATTTATTTAGCGCAAACGCCACAATGTTTCGCAAGTAATTTAATTAAAGAAGCATATTTAGCAGCGTCAAAGAGTGAAGCGAATTTTACTGATGATGCATCTGTGCTTGAGTGGTATGATTCATCAAGAAAGATTAAAGTTGTTGATAGTGTGAATAGCAATAACAAGATTACCTTTAGAGATGATTTAGCATAAGGAGGAATCATCATGAAGAAATTATTTTTAATTGTGATGACAACGATGATGTCGATATTTGTTTCGGTTGGTTGTGAAAATAAAGAAAAACCAATCGAAACACACGATGTTACAGAACCATCGGAAAGTGAATCAACGAATACGAATGAAGTTGAATTTGATGAAGTTCAATTTATGGAAGATATCAAACCCAACATTGATCTATTAGATATGTGTTATGCAGAGACTTTTGGAGCTGATGTCAATTTGGACTATGCGAACTGCTTAATAGCCGCTTATAAAAACGGTGAAATTGCGTTACTATATCCAGCGAATGAATGGTTGCCTGAAGGGTATGATGAAGATATGTTAGCGGCAATGTATTATCCAGTTGCAAACTATGACAATCTTGAAGATTTAATAGCGAATTTGCAATTGTATATTGAATACGATAAAATCCCATGTATTGAATATATTGAAGATGATTTCTTAGAGTTTGATAATCAATTATATCTATGCCGTGGTGGACGTGGATACCATTCAATCGGTATTGATCCAGAGACTGCCCAATATCTTGACGAAGAAGATGGTAAACAAGTAATATCGATTGATCTTAACAACTATAGAGGTTATGATCATACTGAAAAATATTATTTCGTAAAGAATGCTGATGGCTATTGGCAAATTGTTGATATTGTGCCAATTCAATAATAATTAATTTTTAAGCGACCTATGGGTCGCTTTTTATTTAGGTTTAATAGATTATCAAGATATAAAGAAGTATGCGATGTCAAAGATGTGGGAATACTGATCCAACTTATTTTTATAGAGGTCATAATGGTTATTATTGTCGAAAGTGTATAAGGTTTAAACGAATTTTGATTAGTGAAGAATTTGAACCCAAGAACTATCCGATCAATGCAACGGCTAGTGAATATGCTTTAAAATACACTTTAACCAAAGCTCAATTAAAGGCTTCTAACGAGATAATTGAAACTTTAGATAATAGCAGCGATGTTTTATTAAAATGTGTCTGTGGGGCCGGAAAAACAGAATTAACGGTAGCTGCAATTGCTAAATACTTAAGTCAAAAGAAGAGGGTTATTTATGCGATCGCTAGACGCGAAGTAGTCATTGAGCTAGCCCAAAGATTTAAAACTATCTTCTCAAAAGCGAAAGTTGCAACGCTTTGTGAAGGTTATCATGAAATGGAAGGTGATCTCATTGTATGCACAACTCATCAACTATATCGATTTAGTAAATCGGTTGATTTATTGATTTTAGATGAAGTTGATGCCTTTCCTTTTAAGGGTGATGAAGTTTTGATGAATATTGCGCTAAACTCGTTATCTAGTCAAGGACGAATAATTTATTCAACAGCAACCGTAGATAAAATGTTGGAAGAATTTATCAGGAAAAGACCTTATCAAGTTGTATCACTAAATGTAAGGCCTCATGGCTATCCCTTAATTGAACCAAAGGTTGTATTACTTCCGAAAATGGGGTTATATCTTTATGCTATTTATCTCGCTAAAGTCACAAAGCAACCTTTAATTATTTTTGTTGAAACAAAGAAACAAGCGAAAGTCTTTGGTAAATTCTTAAGTACTTTTATTAAAGCGACTTATGTTTATAGTGATCTTGAAACACGCAATCAAAATATCGTGGCATTTAAAAACCATGATTATCAAGTTATTGTCGCGACATCGGTTTTAGAACGAGGTGTTACGATTCCGGGTGTAGATGTTGTGATTTTAAATTTGACTAAAGGAATATTGGATGAAGCGAGTTTGGTTCAAATGAGTGGACGGGTAGGCCGAACTTTTGATTGTCCAACTGGTCGGGCTTATATTTTAACGAATGCCTATCGAAAGGAGATTCACCATGCATTACATACAATTCATACCGCCAACGAAATGTCTTTATTGTCAAAGAGATAAATTGCATAATACTTCCTTACTATATTACCTAGGCAATGATGATTGTTTATGTGAATGCTGCCGAAAACAACTGGAATATAAACCAATTACAGTTACATTACACGGAGTAAAGATTAGGAGTTATTATCTTTATAATGATGCGCTAAAGTCTTTGGTTTTACAGTATAAGGAATGTTATGATGAAGCGTTGAAAGATGTTTTCTTCTATGATTTAAAATGGAAATTTCGGATTAAATATTATGGTTATACAATCGTCACTTGTCCAAGTTCGAAAAGTAATTTAGAAAGGCGTGGTTTTAATCATATGAATTTGATGTGCGAATCAATCGGTTTAAAGATTGCGGATATCTTGGTTAAGAAAGAAGATATTTCACAGAATAATTTAAACCACGAGGGCCGTGAGAGAATGTTGACAAACATATCGATAAAGCCAGGGACAGCGATTCCAAACAAGATTTTACTAATTGATGATATCTTAACGACCGGAAGTACGATTGTTGGGGCTTATAAAGCTCTTAAAACACCCCAAAATATCGTGATTCCGATGACTTTAAGCTTTGTATCAAGTCTCGGCCATAGTAAATTATGAATCATGTATGTTATAATTATAGAGTTTATAAAGGAGGTCAAAATGGGCTTACTTACAAAATTATTTAATCAAGATAAAAGAATCTTAGCCGATATCGAAAAAGCGGTTAAACCTACTGAAACATATTCTAAAGAGATGGAATCTCTTACTGATGAACAACTTAAAGACAAGACAAATGAATTCCGTGATCGTCTAAAGAAAGGTGAAACCCTTGATGACATCATGTGTGAAGCATTCGCAGTTGCACGTGAAGCTGCAAGACGTGTCATTGGTGAATATCCTTACTTCCGCCAATTGGAAGGTGCTTGTGTATTACATCGTGGTGATATTGCGGAAATGCGTACTGGTGAAGGTAAGACCTTAACATCGGTTATGGCAGTATACCTAAATGCTCTAGAAGGTAAGGGTGTCCATGTTATTACAGTCAATGAATACTTAGCACAACGTGACTGTGAATGGATGGGTCAAATCCATAGATTTTTAGGCTTGACTGTTGGTCTAAACCTAAGACAACTAACACCTGCTCAAAAACGTGCAGCTTACAATTGTGATATTACATATACAACAAATGCCGAAGTTGGTTTCGACTACTTACGTGACAATATGGTTACACGTATTGAAGATAGAGTACTTCGTCCACTTAATGTTGCTGTTGTCGATGAAGTCGATTCAATCTTGATCGATGAATCACGTACACCATTAATTATTTCTGGTGGTGAAAAGAAAACAGCTAATTTATATGTTAATGCAGATAAATTTGTTAAACACTTAACTGAAAATGAAGAATATGTCATTGATGTTAAGGAACGTTCAGTTCAATTGACTGAAGCCGGTGTTGCAAAAGCTGAAAAACATTTTGGTTTAGAAAACCTATACGCTATTGAAAATACAAATCTAGTTCACCACATCAATCAAGCTTTAAAGGCAAACTACATCATGCGTAATGATGTTGAATATGTGGTTGAAGAAGGCGAGATTGTTATCGTCGATCAAAACACTGGTCGTAAAATGCCAGGACGTGAATACTCAGATGGTTTACACCAAGCCTTAGAAGCTAAAGAGCATCTACAAATCAAACAAGAAACAATCACTTTAGCTAACATTACTTACCAAAACTTCTTCCGTCTATACAAAAAGTTGGCCGGTATGACAGGTACAGCCAAAACCGAAGAAGAAGAATTCTTAGATATTTACAATATGCGTGTAGTTGAAATTCCAACACATCGCCCAATTGCACGTATCGACTATCCAGATTTAGTCTTTGGCACTAAGAAAGCTAAATATGAAGCACTAGTGAATGAAGTTGAAGAACTACACAAGAAAGGCCAACCGGTTCTAGTTGGTACTATTTCAGTTGAAACTTCAGAATTAATTTCAAGAATGCTAAAAGCTAGACACATTCGTCACGAAGTCTTAAACGCTAAGAACCATGCGCGTGAAGCTGATATCATCGCTAATGCTGGTAAAGAAAATTCAGTTACAATCGCTACAAACATGGCTGGTCGTGGTACTGATATTAAGTTAACAGAAGAAAGTCGTGCTCTAGGTGGTTTGGCAGTTATCGGTAGTGAACGTCATGAATCACGTCGTATTGATAACCAATTACGTGGTCGTTCAGGCCGTCAAGGCGATCCTGGTTTCTCACGTTTCTATGTATCTCTAGAAGATGAATTAATGGTACGTTTCGGTAGTGAACGTCTACAAACAATGTTCCAAACGATTGGCGATCAAGCTATTGAAAATAAGATGGTCACAAAATCAATTTCAACAGCTCAAAAACGTGTTGAAGGTTTGAACTTTGATATTCGTAAAACATTATTAGATTACGATAACGTTTTAAGTCAACAACGTGAAACTATTTACCAACAACGCGATTTCATTCTTACAAACGATGATGTTCATGGTCTAGTTAAAGACATGTTCCATAGAGTTGTTGATACAGTTGTTAAACACTATGTCACAATCAATGGTAAGAAAGAAACAATTGATTATGATGGTGTTGTTGAATCACTTAAGAAGTTGGGCTTAGATATGAATGAAGAGTCAGTTAATGAAATCAAGGGCTTAAGTTATAACGATGTCGTTGATAAATGTACTGAAATTGCATGGAACGCTTACGAAACTAAGATTGCTCCAGCATATGAAGCTATCCTTCCTCAAGAAAAAGTTATGGTTCTACGCACAATTGACCGTGCTTGGGTTAACCAAATCGATATCATGTCTAAACTTCGTGAAGGTATCCATTTAAGAGGTTATGCTCAAAATAACCCACTTCAAGCTTATGTTGAAGAAGGTTTCCAATTATTCGAAGAAATGATGAATACAATCTCAATGGATGTCGTACGTTTCTGCATCAATGTCAAGGTCATCATTAAGGAGCGTTAATCCTTGGAACTATATGAATTAAAACAATCTTTATTAGCAGCTAAGAAAAAGTTAGCAGAACTTAAAGATTCGTTAGATTTACCACGTGTCGAAGCGAAGTTAGCTGAACTTGAAGAACTTCAACAAGGCGCTGACTTCTGGAATGATCCAAAAGAGGCACAAAGATACATCAAAGAATACAACACTTTAAAGAGCCTTTATCAAAGCTTTAATCAAAACAATGATGCAGTGCTTGATTTACTTGCGAGTGTTGATGAATTAAATAAGAATTATGATCAAGATATGTTCGAACTTGTTGAAGAAGAATATGGGGAAATCGTATCTAACTTCGAAAAGTTTGAAATCGATGTCTTATTATCACATGATTATGACCATTCGAATGCAATCCTAGAAATCCATCCTGGTGCTGGTGGTACAGAATCACAAGATTGGGCGATGATGCTTTATCGTATGTATCAAAGATATGCTCAAAAGAATGGTTATACATTTGAAGTGTTAGATTACCAAGATGGGGATGAAGCAGGAATGAAATCTTGCAGCGTCCTTATCAAGGGTGATTTAGCATATGGATATTTAAAAGGCGAAAGTGGTGTTCACCGTCTTGTGCGTATTTCACCATTTGATGCCTCAGGCCGTCGCCATACATCATTTGCGAGCGTTGAAATTACACCTGAGTTTAACAATGAAATCGAAATTAATATCGATGAAAAAGACTTAGAAGTTGATACAATGCGTTCAAGTGGCGCTGGTGGTCAACATGTCAACAAGACTGATAGTGCTGTTAGAATTAAACATATTCCAACCGGTATTGTCGTCTTCTCACAAACAGAACGTTCTCAAATTGTTAACCGTGAACGCTGCATGACGATGTTGAAAAGTAAACTATATCAAAAGGCCATCCTTGAACAAGAAGCGAAGGTTAAATCCTTCAAGGGTGAACAAAAAGCTATTGAATGGGGTTCTCAAATTCGTTCCTATGTCTTCTGTCCATATACTTTGGTTAAAGACCATCGTACAGGATATGAAGAGGGCAATGTTGAAAAAGTTATGGATGGAGACATCAATGACTTCCTATTTAGTTATCTAAAGAGTCAAATTAAATAAAAAAACAAGTCCTCACGCTAGGACTTGTTTTATTTAATATTCTTCTTTTAAAAAGAAACAAACTTACATTACTTTGACATTATAGCATTAAGCATCAAAGAAAGAAAGTGCTTTAGAGCCTTTATTTAAAGGTTTTTAACCACTTTACATTTAAAGAAACTCCCACATTTATAATTATATCACAAATAAATTTTTATTAATAGAATTGTATTTAAAGGGGCTTGTGTTAGTATATAGGTGAAGAAAGGGTAACAAAGCAACCCTTAGAAAATATATTGAAACAAATAATTAAAGATCGAGTTTAGTTAGAAAGATGAAGTGCTTATAGGATGGAAGCATTAACTAAAGGAGATCAAAGAAAAGAAGGTAGAGGATATACCCATGGGAAGTTTAGTTTAAACAATTTATTCAAAAAGTTATCATGAAAAAGTTAAGGTTGTGAAATCTCGAAACATGAGTAATGGTAAAGAATAAATTAAATCATCGGTATTGAAAGATGAAAGTAGTATCGAATTCGTGAGTCGCAGATTTTTATTCAGAGTGATAGAAATTAGTGAATATTTTAGGTAGATTGCTAAAGGATGTGAAAGGTCTTGAAGTAATCCACAATTCCTCTTTAAAAAAATGATTGATACTTAAAGGAATCTCAAAATAATAATCGAGATTCCTTTTTTTATACGTATAATTTATGTATAATATAAAGGATTAGTGAAGATAGATTGAGTATTTTAAATGGATTATCAGAGAGTTCTTGGGTGGTGTGAAAGGACATGAAGTTTAAAAGAAAGTGGATCTTGAACTTTATATCTGAAATGTAAGATATAACGTGAACTCGCGTTAAGGGTTTGAGTAAAAAGTTAAGGTGGTACCTCGCTGTTTTAGCGACCTTAGGGCTACCTTTTTTATTTTGGAGAGAGGATTATATGGAAAACAAAAAAACTTATTATGTGACAACACCAATTTATTATCCTAGTGATAATTTCCACGTTGGTCACTGTTACACTACTACCATTGCTGATGCATTAGCTCGTTATAAGAAAGAACATGGATATGATGTTTTTTTCTTAACCGGATCTGATGAACATGGTCAAAAGATTGAAGATCGTGCAGCTAAGGCTGGTGTGACACCTAAAGAATTCGTTGACCCAATTATTGATAACGCTAAAGATTTATGGTCAAAGTTAAACATTCAATATGATAAATTCATTCGTACAACCGATGAAGAACATGTTGCGTGTGTCCAAAAGATTATGCAAAAACTATACGATCAAGGCGATATCTATAAAGGTTCATACGAAGGTTGGTACTGTACACCATGTGAATCTTACTGGACTGAAGCTCAATTAGTCGATGGTAAGTGTCCAGACTGTGGTCGTGAAGTACACAAGATGAAAGAAGATGCATACTTCTTACGTCTATCAAAATATCAAAAACAATTAGAAGAATACCTTGAACAAAATCGTGATTTAATGCAACCAGAATCTCGTTACAACGAAATGGTTAATAACTTCTTAAAACCAGGTCTTAAAGATTTATGCGTTTCAAGAGCTAGTGTTAAGTGGGGTATTCCTTGTACATTCGATGACTCACAAACTGTTTATGTTTGGGTTGACGCATTATCGAACTATATTAGTGCATTAGGTTATTTAAGCGAAGATGATTCAAACTTCAAGAAGTTCTGGCCAGCTGATTTACATTTAATTGGTAAAGAAATCTTCCGTTTCCATACAATTATTTGGCCAATCATCTTAATTGCACTAGGCTTACCTTTACCTAAGAAGGTTTATGGCCATGGTTGGTTAACAATCGATGGTGGAAAGATTTCTAAATCAAAGGGAAACTACAAAGATCCACGTGAATTTATTGATAATTACGGAACTGATACATTAAGATATTACATTTTAACAGCTGTACCATTCGGAAGTGATGGTAACTTCTCAGAATTATTAATGGTTCAAAGAAGAAATAGCGACTTAGCAAATATCTTAGGTAACTTAGTTAACCGTACAATTTCGATGACAAATAAATACTTTGGTGGAACAGTTCATAGAATGCAAGTTCTAACTGATTTAGACAAAGAAGTTATTAAACAATTAACTGAAATGCCTAAGTTAATTGATGAAAAGATTGATGCTTTAGATGTACCTGCAGCTATTGAAATCATCTTCGATTCATTAAAGAGATTAAATAAATATATTGATGAAACAACACCTTGGGTTCTTGCAAAGAATGAAAATACATTGCCACGTTTAAACGATGTTTTATATTTAATTCTTGAAGGTATTCGTCTATGTGCTATTCAATTAAAGCCGTTCATCCCAGAAACTGCTGATAAGATTTTTGAACAATTAAATACACAATACACTACAATGCAATATGCTAAAGTTGGTGTAAAGACGGTTAATGTCGTTGAAAAACCAGAAATCTTATTCCAAAGAATTGACGAAGAAGAAGTCGCTAAACGTATTGAAGAAGAATCAAAACCTAAAGTTGAACATTTACCAGAAATGAGCTTCGAAGACTTTGGTAAGGCTGAACTAGTTGTTGGTGAAGTTAAAGAATCAAAACGTCACCCAGGTGCTGATAAATTATTAGTATCGCAAATTGATATTGGTTATGGTGAGATGCGTCAAATCGTAACTGGTATCGCCGATCGTGTTAAACCAGAAGAATTTGTTGGTAAGAAAGTTGTAGTATTAGCTAACTTAAAACCCGCTAAGATTCGTGGTGTTGAATCACAAGGTATGGTTCTAGTTGGCGAAAACGAAAATGAATTATCATTAGTTTCAGCTGACGTCGCTGTCGGTACAAGAATTCGCTAATTTTATACAAAGGATATCGGTTTCGATATCCTTTTCTAATGATTGAAAATGTTATAAGATATTCATTGATAAGAAATAGGAGTCATTATGAAAAAGAAATTAGTTGATGATTTAAGTGGCATCCTTGTCATCTTAGCTATCTTCGCCTTACCAATTTTTAAGAAAACCGGTATGGATGCAAGCCTTAATGCGATGTTGACATATGCGGCGATTGTCGTGATCTTGGTGCTCATCTTAAAGTTAGTTGGTTATTTTACAAAATATACTAAAGAAGAACGTCAAGAAGATCTCAAGATGTTCGGAATTCTATCAGCGATTGCAGTCATCTTATTAATGATTGCGCGCTTTTATCATTTCTATTAGAAGTTAAAATTGTGGTACTCAGATGAGTGCCACTTTTTATCTCTACTTGTCGATTTTAATTATGTGATAGCCGATTCTGATACAGGCTTAGATATATTGTGAGAAGTTAAGTAACTTTTTCAATCTTCTTACTAAGATATTCTAGGATATGACCAATCATTAAACTACACAAATGGATGTAACCAGGATAGCGTAGATGATTATGTCCATAAGATTAATGCTCTTACCACCAAAGACTAAGATGATATAAATGTTTGTTTAGCCAAAATAAAGGTGAGTAATGAACTCACCTGAAAGAACGGAATTGTCTTTTTATTATATAATGTCAGCCCATTCAGATTCTTTGAAACCTACAAGAACTTTATCTTCAAGAATAACTAATGGGCGTTTTACCAACATGCCATCAGTCGCTAGTAAACGATACATTTCTTCTTCACTCATATTTGGTAACTTATCTTTAAGTTCCATTGAACGATAAATTAAACCGGATGTATTAAAGAAACGTTTAAGTGGTAAACCACTAAGATGATGCCAAGCCACTAATTCTTCATAAGTGGGATGGTCATTCTTGATATCACGGTAGTCATATTTAACTCCATGGTCATCAAGATACTTTTGCGCTTTGGCACATGTTGAACATTTTGGATAACAGATTAGTAGCATATTTTATTCACTCCTTACGAATACATATTTTTGCGCAGTTGAGAGATCACTGCGATACTTGAAATTCAATTCTGCAAAGCCTTGCATACCAGTAACTTTATCAATGCGATTTTCAACAAGATATCGAACCATAGAACCTCTAGCCATTTTGACATAGACACCTTTTTCTTTGAGCTCTCCAGCGACATCTTCATAGAAATAAACATCAACCCACATGGATTTGGGAATGTACTTTTTAATCGATTTACTATATTCGTTCGAGCCTAAATTAATAATCGGTTCGTGATGTTGATTTAAGACTTCAGCAATTGAATCTCCCCAATAATCATAGAGATTAGTATTGCCTTGGCAATCGATTTTACTTTGCATTTCAAGGCGATAAGGAATGATTTCATCAAGCGGTCTAAGGATACCATATAAACCAGAGATGATATATAAATGGTCATTGAGGAATTGCATTTGGGCTTCATCAAATAGTGAAGCATGCATATATTGGTATTGAATTCCATCATAGGCATTAATGGCGGTTAAGAAAGGTTCGTCTAAGTTATAGGTATGAATCTTTCTTTGCGCATCTTCAACAATTTTATCGCTGGCTTTATATAGCTTCTTTAAACCTTCAAAATCTAAAGATTGTAGATAAGCATATAAGACTTTAGCTTTTTCTAAGAAAAGGGGTGAGGAATTGACATTGGGATAGTCATTCACATCGTTGATTTTCTTAGCTGGCGAAATGATTATTTGCATGTACAAGCCTCAGTTAGTTGCTTAACAAATTTCATTACATTCTCACGTGAAGTCGCTAAATTAATGCGTATCCATTTATCGTAATTTGGTTCGAAAGTCTTACCAAAGTTTGGAAGAACTTTGACATCATTAATCATAAAATCTTCAATATCATTGCCATTTAAGACATGCTCAAGGTTCATAAAAATTAGATATGTACCTTCAAGTTTTGAAATTTCAATCGGTAAATCCTTAAGACCATCAACGACTAATCTGTAGTTTTCTTCAATAATCGCAAGGATATTTGAAAGCCATTCATAGCCACCTTCATAGGCATAACATGAAGCCATTGCATTTAGATATTTAACACCACCTAAATGCAGTGTCTTTGTGAATTCATCATAAATAGTTCTTAACTTTTCACTTGGAATTAAGATATGACTATGACTGAATTGAGCTAGGTTGAACGTCTTAGCACAAGCATTTAACGCAATGATATTTTCAAAGTACTTTTCATCAAAACTTAAGATTGGTAGTTGATTAAAACCAGTCATAATTAAATCTTGGTGAACTTCGTCGGATAATAATAAGACATTATATTGAACACATAAATCTAATAACTGAGTTAGTTCTTCTTTTGTCCACACACGTCCAATTGGGTTATGTGGGCTACATAGAATCATCATCTTAACACCCGATTTGAATGAATTTTCAATCATTGCAAAGTCCATACTGAAATAGCCCTTACCATCATCAATTAATGGAATTTGAATCAAGTGACGGCCACAGTTGATAACCGAATCCCTAAACGGTGGATAAGTTGGTGTTTGAATGACAATTGTATCTTCAATTTTGGTGAAGGCTTGAATACATTGATAGATGCCTGAAACTGCACCATCACTAAATCTCAACCATTCTTTATTATAAGTAACGTTATGTACTTTTTGGTTCCACTTAATCCATGCATCATAATAACGATCGTCTAAGTGAGCATAACCAAAAGCTCCATTCATTAAATCTTTTTGTAGACCTTCAATAACTGAATCTGGACATTTAAAGTCCATATCAGCAACCCACATTGGTAATAAGTCATCACGTTGATATTTCATTTGACCCATATCCCATTTAATCGAATGAGTATTTTTACGATCAACGTAATATTTTTTATTGAATGCATCTAAATTCATTGTGCCACCTCTAATAATATATTTCTTGAAGTACATCTTTAGCGACTTCTTCATTCTTTAACTTTTTAATAATTGCTTCTGCAAATAATACCACTGAACCCAAGGCTTTGGCTGTGATGATATTATCTTTATATATAATCGGTTCATCAGTTGGAATGGCGCTATCACAACATCCAGGATATACCGTAAATTCATGGTCACTAACCAAACCTAAATTCGCCAGTACAGCTGGTGCGGCACAAATGGCGGCGACAAGTTTACCTTCTGAAACAAATTGTTTAATAAGTGAACCCAAGATCGCGTGTTCATTAAGAGTTTCGTAACCTAACCAACCACCTGGCAAGACAATCGCATCATAAGCGTTGAAGTCTTCATCTTTAAAACACGTATCGCATTTAAACTCTAAACCATGTGTTGAAATAATACCCAAGTGGTTCGCAACACTCACGAGTTTGACATTGATATTTGCGCGTTTTAATAAATCAGCAGTTACTAATGCTTCGCATTCTTCTAAACCATCAGCACACATAATCGCAACTTTTGGTTCAGCTTCAAGTTTTGCAAGGCGTGTTAAGAAACGACCATATTTCGTTAATTTATTTGGTATAAATGTTAGGTTTGCCTTCGCTAATAGTTCTTCTAACGTCTTGAAATCATCAACTTGATAATCTTTAAGTTCATATTCAAGTTCATAATCGACTTGCCCTAAGAATTCATTTTCATCCAGACACAAAGTGCCAAGAGGAAAATCCATTGTAAATCTTCTTGTCCTTAGAGTTCCAAGGTATTCAACGTGATCAATTTCTAATTCCTTTAATAAAGAAGTAATTGAAGGGTGATGAATATTATTTTCAGGTACCTCCCATTCATACTCGCGTACTTCATTATTAATATGGTGTTTTAAAGTAAAGTAATAATGATCATTTAATAGACGAATACGCATTCCCATGTGATTTTTAGCTGAGTAATAAAAATTCGTTTGATCATTTAAAATTAAGCCTTTGAGTTGACTTTTAAGGCTATTAAAAGCCTTTTCATCCAACATCATTTTATATTCTTTTTCAATTTGATATTGTCCCATATACCACATTATAGCTTATTTTGTGATAAAATATTAAATATGAAAAGATGGAACAACTTATATGAATATTGTCGTTTGCCAATTCGTATTTTAATCCTAGCGGTTGTACTTTTAGGCTTTGGATACTTGCTACAAAATGACAATGTCAATATCTTCTATACCTTTGAGAATCCGTTACTATTACTCCTTGGTGAGACATCGAGTCGAATTGGACATTTCTTATATGTCAATATCCCATTCGTCTTCATGTTAAATTTGGTTTCAAAACGCGCTAATAGTGGTGCCCCAACATTAATGGCGGTGGTTGGTTACTTTACTTTCCTTGTCTTTACAATGATGTTTAATTCCCATACACTACCAAATGAAACTTATACCCAAGCCATTGGCATTAGCTATAATCATATGTCTTATGGTTCAATTTACCCAATTCAAACTGGTTTAATTGGTGGCTTCTTAGTTGCTTATTTAACACGTGTTGCTTACATTCATTCACGTCGTCGTAGTTCTTATAGTTTTTTAAGCTTCTTAGATAAGGATACAGCTGGTCTTGTCTATAATATAGTTCTATGTGCTTTAGCTGGGATCTTTATTTCATTCATTTGGCCATTTGGTATTCGTGCTTTGCAAGGAGCAATTAACTGGATTGCGGCTGATATTGGTGATCCAATTAGATTAACTTTATATGGATTCTTAGATCGATTACTTGCAATCTTTGGTTTGAGTAATATGATTCGTCGCCCATTCTGGTTTGGTAAAGCTGGTGGTAACTATGTCAGTCTATCCGGTGAAACAATTTTAGGTGATGTCAATATTTGGAATTACATGCCCGAAGCTGCCACAACATTTAGTGGTGCTGGTCGTTTTATTACACCATATTACGTAATTAATATGTTTGCGATTCCGGCTATAATTATTGCGATTTTCTTTGTGAATACAGATCGTGGTGAACGTCATCGTGGTATGATTTTCACTCTTGTGGCAATGATTGCGAATATTATTTGTGGTAATCCACTACCGATGGAACTTATTCTATTATTTACTGCGCCATTATTATTAGTTTTCCACTTACTTGCAAGTGGCGCATTATTCGGTATTCTTTATTCGCTCCATGCTTTCTTAGGTTTCAATTACTCTGGTTCAACAATTAGTGCGATGCCGGGTGCATTCCCAGACTACATCATTAACGCAAGAACGCCACAATATGTTCGTAGTTTGCTAGTTATTCTTCTTGTCGGTATCATTACGGCGATTGTCTACTACTTTGCGACATATGCTTATTATCATTACTTTGCGTTTGATATTTCTGGTTCAAAACGAAGTTATGGTATCGCTGTTAGAATTATTGACGCGGTTGGTGGTGTTGATAATATCAATAAGACTTATAGTTCTTCTTTCAAGTTATCTATCGAAGTCGAAGACTTAGAGAAAGTCTCGTATGATAAGTTAAAGAAGATTAATTCAACACGTATTACCGAGACAAAGACAAGAATCGTGATTAATCTTGGTGCGCCAAGTACAATTATTCGCTCTAAGATTGATCAAATCATGAAAAAATCAAAACGCTAATCTACATTAAACCATTGTCGAAACTATATTGCTAGACAGTGGTTTTTTAATACTTAAAAAAGTGTTTAAAACACGATAAAATGGCGATATTTTCATTGCAATTAGAAATCAATTAGTATAGAATGATTACGCACACCTTTATACAATTATAGGTAGCCCCGGAAACTACGTATATAGAAAGAGGTAAATGTAATTATGCGTCAAACAACTATGCTTAAACCAGCAGACGTTAAGAAAGAATGGTATGTTATTGATGCTGAAGGCCAAACACTTGGTCGTTTAGCTACTAAGGCTGCGAATGTTCTTCGTGGTAAACATAAGCCAACTTATACTCCTAACGTTGACTGTGGTGACTATGTCATCGTAATCAATGCCGACAAGATTGTCTACAGTGGCGATCAAGAAGAAAAGAAATTCTACTACCACCACTCACAATTCCCAGGCGGACTAAGAACTAGAAGTATTGGTCTTATGAAGAGAGAATATCCAGTTGAATTAGTTGAAAAAGCTATCCACGGTATGATTCCACACAACAAACTTGGCGATCGTATCCGCACTCACTTATTCGTTTACGAAGGATCTCAACATCCACATACAGCTCAAAAACCAACTGAGTTGAAGGTTAAATAATAAGGGGAGGAATTAAAAATGGCTAAAAAGAAAACTAATATTACTTATCTTGGTACAGGTAGACGTAAGTGCTCAGTAGCTCGCGTTTACATGACTCCAGGTACAGGTATTATCACTGTTGGTGATAAGACTTTAGATCAATACTTACCAGAAGAAACATTAAGAACAGTTGTAAAATCACCACTTATCTTAACTAACACATTAGATCAATTCGATGTATACATTAATGTATATGGTGGCGGTCTTACAGGTCAAGCTGGTGCTATGAGACACGGTGTTGCACGTGCTTTATTAGAAGCAAGTGAAGATTACCGTCCAGCATTAAAAGCTGCAGGTTTCTTAACTCGTGATGCAAGAACTAAAGAACGTAAGAAATACGGTCTTCGTGGTGCACGTAGAGCTCCACAATTCTCAAAACGTTAATTTTATATTTCGTCAAGAGATTACAAAGATCATCCATTTTGGATGGTCTTTTTTCATTATGGGTAAGGATACATATATAATATAGATGTGGAATTAATAGAGGTGGAATATGTATAGAAATGTGCGATAATCGCACAACAAAGTTTTTATTTTGGATCTAGTGTATGTAACAAGCGTTCAACTTATTTATTTTTGGGTTTTGGCATTATATATTCTATGGTTACATAAAATGGAATGGCATAACATTTATTGTATATGGTACTTTTATGGTGCTTTATTTATATAATTTAAAGAATATGAATTAAAAAGCGAGTTAATTCTCGCTTTTTTGGTTGATTGCCGAGTATCCGTTATTGATTCAAATAAATTTTTTAGGATAGTTATTTTTGGCTGCTAACAACTAGGTGGAAGGAGAAAGAAACAAATGATCATGGATGAAGTTATCGCTAGATTTATGCTTTCTGGTTTATCTGAGAATGATGCAATTATGTTAGTGGCAAAATTTCTTGAATCTGAAGCAGAAGTTTATGTTGAAGCAATGAAGCAGGTTAGATAAGCCTGCTTTTTATTTTTTAAATTGATATATAAAATGAACATAGTATATATAAATTTAATTTAAAAATACAGAGATTATAAACGCATAATTGTATTTTAAATTGATAATATCAGCATAAGATTTAGGTATAGTAAATGCAATTATACTAACCGAAATTGTTATACTTTGTATTCAAATTGCATTGCAAATAAGTTATACTATAAAAGAAAAAATGGATTGAATATTATGTCTTTTTGTGATTTTGTAAAGGGGTTGCGAGAACGAAATCGATTAACACAAGCACAGATGGCACAAAAACTTGGTGTTAGTGTTAATACAATTAAACAAATAGAAGCAAACAAAATTAAAACACCCAGCAATAGAGTGCTAGATAGTTTTTGTAATTATTTGAATGAAGATAGATTGACTATTATTACAAAAATTTTATTTAAAATAAATCGTGAGGTTCGATGTAATGATAAATATTATATCGAACAGGCGGATTTATTGCTGAAATATATGTCATATCTTTATTTAAAAGGTTGGAATATTGATAAAGTTCCTGTTACATATCGTACAAAAGATTTGGGAAATTTAATTTATGCTGGACAGCTAACTAAAAAAAGGGAACCTAATAATAAAATAGTAATTGTTTCGATTTCCGATACATTTAAGGAAGACACAAACTATATTTCGAATGATGAAGCAGTACATTATATAACATCATCAATGACTGCTTTTTTCTGTGTAGATGAGATAGTTTTAAGAGGAATACATATATTGTTTAATTCAAATAGTGATAATCAAACGAAATTATTTGAAATATTTAAAGGTTTAAAAATGAAGAGAATAACATTCAATTATCAATTAATATTATTTGATTCCAAAAAAGGAATTATTGTTGATTCGAAAGAATTATGATTACTAATTTGCGGTGATTGCAAGGGAAGGGGTTAATATTATGGCTATAGAACAATATACAGAAAATTTAACATTAAAAGAAATGCATTGCAATATTGGCGAGAACTCTTTTGGCTATGTGTTACCGCAAGGGGATGCTGAAAACTTTGAAAAAATAGATTTTCTTTTGCACAAAGCAGGAGGAAAACCAGTGAAGTGTGGTATTAAAGATTATGTAACACGTGGAAAAGGCAAAGCAAAACCGGAATTTATTATAACTTTTAACGAAGATTTAAGTACAATTATTGTTGTTGAGTGCAAAAAAAGTACAAAAAAACACATAAGTAAGGAACTTGACAGTCCAAACGCTTTTGCGGTTGATGGAGTTTTGTACTATGCAAAATATTTGAAAGAGGAATATAACGTTATTGCTGTAGCGGTTAGCGGCGTATCGAAAGATAATTTAGTTATCAGCACATTCTATTGGGCTAAAAATTCAGAAGAATATAACGAAATAAACAAAGCAAAAGATATTATTTTAGAACCTAAGAATTATTTGGAATTAATTAAAGGAAAAAAATTGCAAAAAGCATATTCTTTAGATGAAATTAGAGAAACAGCAATTGAAATGCATGATTATTTAAGAGAAATAAAAGTAACGGAAAGGCATAAACCAATATTTATTGCGGGAATATTAATCGCATTGAATGATAAAGATTTTGTGCAGAGTTACATGAATTTGCCGTCATTTAATGTAGTGATTCAAAACATTCAATTGGCAATAGAAAATGTTTTGAAAGATAGCGGCATTAAAAATAATCGAATTTATTATATAAAACAGGCTTTTAAAACGCTTCAAGATAATACTAAATTTTCATCTATTCCTTTAGGGCAAAAAAAATCTATTATTTGGTATATAGAACAATTGGAACTAAAAATAAAACCAATGATGGATTACGCGGATAGCACCGTTGATGCTTTGGGTGTATTTTATCATGAGTTTATAAAATATTCTGGAGGAGATGGATCGGGATTGGGAATAGTGCTAACTCCGCAACATTTAACGGAATTTATGTGCGACATAGCTAATGTTAATAAAAATGATAAAGTTTTAGATATATGTTGTGGGTCTGGGTCATTTTTAGTAACCGCGATGTCTAAAATGTTTAAAGATGCAAATCCTGTAGAAGTGGAAAGAATAAGAAAAGACGGTCTTTATGGCGTGGAGTTTGATGATGAATTATATACCCTAGCAATTGCGAATATGATTATTCGTAAAGACGGAAAATCTAATATATATTTTGGAGATTGTTTTAATCCCAAAATCGTTAAAGAGTTAAAAGAAAAAAATATTAATATTGGATTAATTAATCCCCCTTATTCACAAACTGATGTTTGCGAATTGGAGTTTGTAGATCATCTCTTAGATATTCTTTCACCAGGAGCAAAAGGAGTTGTTGTAGTCCCTATGGCTTGTGCTATTGGAACTAAATTTAAGGAGATTAGGAAAAAGTTGCTCGAAAAACATACGCTAGAAGCTGTGTTTTCAATGCCGGATGAAATATTTTACCCAACTGCAACGAACGTATGTGTTATGTCTTGGATAGCTCATTCTCCACACGATTCCAATGTTGCTACATATTTTGGATATTGTAAAAATGATGGATTTATTAAAAAGAAATATGTTGGTAGAATTGATTTTTTTAATACGTGGGATAAAATCGAAAAAGAATGGCTTACTATTTACAAAAATAAAGAAATTAAAGATGGTTTAAGTGCAAAGGCTTGTGTAACAGATTTGGATGAATGGTTATGTGAAGCTTACATGAAAGTTGATTTTAGCAAATTAACCAAAAAAGACTTTGAAAAAACAATAAGAGATTATTTGTCTTTTTTGGTAAAAAACGGAAAGACCAAGCTTGAAGAACAATATTCAGATATTTCATTTGATGAAGAATTAAATGTAAATGAATGGAGAGAATTTAAAATAAAAGATTTATTTGTCATTGAACGTGGTAAAATCAATAACTTAACTACTATGGAAAAAGGCGATTGTCCTATTGTTTCCGCGTACGGCGAAAATCAGGGAATATCTTTTTTCGGAGATGAAGAACCTATTTATAGTAAATGTTTAACTGCATCGATGAATGGCAGTAAAACTGGTTATGTAACTTATCATGACTATCCATTTAATGCCAATTCAGACTGTGGGGTATTGTTACCAAAGTTTAAAATTAATAAATATATAGGTTTATTTATTTCTACTGTAATGAAACAATTTGCATTTAAATATATATACGGGAGAAAACTAACAAAAGGAAGATTGGCAGAAGAAATAATTAAATTGCCAACACTACCTAATGGGGAAATTAATTTTGATTATATGGAAAATTACATAAAGAGTATTCAATATAGCAAAATGATATAGAGGAAGAGGAAAAAACATGACAGATGAATTATTGGACAATACTCAGCTTGCTGAAAACGAAGAAGTTGAATATGAAAATAGTGAGGGATTTAATGAGTTTGAAATAAAAAGATCTTTATTAAATCAAACAAAAATAACAAAACAATCGTGGTCTGTTTTGGAAATTTATCAAAAAATTAAAGATAGTACTTTGATCTTGGATCCAGAGTATCAAAGAAGGGAAGTATGGAGTCCTGATAAACAAACAGCTTTTATTGAGTCTCTATTTATGGGAATAGTAGTTCCACCAATATATGTCGTAGAAAATTTGGGGGATGATTTCTTAGATGAGATTAAATATGAAGTTGTTGATGGAAAACAAAGACTTACGTCAATTTTTTCTTTTGTTAAAAATGAGTTAAAACTATCCGAAAAACATTTGGAATATTTTTGCGATTGGTTTGGAAATAAAAAATTTGACGAAATAAAAAAAGAACACGATAAAGAAACAAAAGCATTTCTTTCTCAAGTACTTGATGTTTATGTGATTACGGCCAATTCCCCAGAATTTACAAAATATGATATATTTTCAAGACTTAATAAAGGTGCGGTTCAATTAAGAGTAAATGAAATACGTAGAGCAATTTATCGATCAAAACTTTTAGATGTTATTGACAATTATGCTACTAAGTGCAATAAAAGAGAGTATAAAAAAGTTTTCAGTAATGCGATGATTAAACGATATGAAGATTTTGGTAAATTTTATAGAGCAATAGCATCATACGTAAACACAGATATCGATAAAAAAATATTGGCGAATTATAATTCGCGTCCACGCGAAATGATTAATGAAGTGTTAGAAAAATTTCAAAAGAACGATAATTATAAAGACATAAGTGAAGATAAAATTAATAAAATTTTAGACAAAACAATGTATTTGTTAACGCAATTTAAAGATTATAACTCAACATACTTATTAGATGCTTGTATAAAGTGCGCTGTTGATTATGAAGAAATTTTTGATGATGATTTAGTTGTTAAAATTAAGAATGATGACGTAATAAAAGAAACGTTTAATAAATCTGCGTCAACAACTAAAAACGTAAACAAAAGAATTGAAAGAATAATTGATATCGTCTTTGAAGAGAAGGGCAAAAATGCAAGACAATAACCTCGTTTTAGAAATTCTTATCGTAAATTATTTAAAAGAATACTCGTTACTGGAAAAAGACATTAAAGATTTATTTAAAGAAAATATAAATTCCATTGAAGAGGGGAAAGAATCGTTATATTTTTTGTATGGGGCTATCGAGATATCAAGGCTATTCCAGTTTGATCTTAAAAACAAAAAAATATCTTTGGGTTCCGTTAGATATGATAAAGAGTTAAATAAAATTAACGTTAATACAAAAAATATGATAAAAATTATTGATGAATACAATTTCGTAAAAGATTTTCCATCAACCATAGATTCAGTACAAACGCCTACTGTGAATTATAAAGTAAAAGACGTTTGCGCTAAATTAGCGGAAGTAAGAAATGTTCTTGCTCACGAAACGGGTTATATTGAATTTGCGAATAGGGGAAATTATGAAGTTGAAACATTTTCTAAAACGAATTTGAAAAAATATATCTCGAACATATTGAACGAATCAGATATAGATGATTTAAAAGAAACTGATATGCTTATTGCAGGAAACCTTGTTTATATCAAGGAATTTAGAACTTTATTGGGCAAATTAAAAAAATAATAGTAAAGAAAATTATTTTAAGCGGTTTTAGTTATACAACCAACGTATAATAATTAAAAATGAAATTATGCTTTCATTGTAATAAGTTTTCAAAACGTTAATTTTATATTTCGTCAAGAGATTACAAAGATCATCCATTTTGGA
>JAHHTG010000070.1 GCA_020024765.1 Thomasclavelia sp.
TAGGTTTAATCGCTAAAGCGAATAAAATAAAGACTTGACGTTTCATACCTTTGGAAAAGTTAATGATTGGAACATTGGGTTGAAGCCCAAAGATTTCAAGATATTGGTTGAATCTTTCTTCATCAAAATGATAAAAAGATTGATACATAACTTTTAAACTATTAATCGTTGCACTTCGTTCAAAATAGCTATCATCACTTAAATATAAAATTTCCTTACGAACTTTAGGATTCGCTGAGGTGTCTTCGTTATCCATAAGGATTTTACCTTCATCAGCTTCAATGATTCCGGCAATCATTCGAAGTAGAGTTGATTTACCGGCACCATTAATACCAACAAGTCCAAAGATTGTACCACTAGGAATTTCTAAATCACATTCTTTTAAGACAATTTGATTGCCAAAACATTTCGTAATATTCTTAATTTCCAACATCTTTATTCACCATAGACCTTTCTAATCTCAGCGATTAATTCTTCTTCACTAAGATGAGATTCTTTTGCTTTAGTAGTGTTTTTTTTAAATTCTTCTAAAACATGTTTCTTAACCGAAATCTGATTTTCCGAGACAAAAGCCCCCTTTTTTGACAATGTATAGATATAACCATGATTTTCAAGTTCTTGATAGGCCTTCATGACCGTATTAGGATTAACACCGAGTTCCAATGCAAATTGTCTAACCGAAGGCAATTTGTCATCTGGCTTCAAAACACCTAATTCAATATAACGAATTAACTGTGTTTCGATTTGTTCGTAAATGCTACCCTTTCCTTGCAAATTTATATTAAACATTTTATTTCCTCATCTGTATTATCTGTATTAAGTGTACTATCTGTATTAAACAATGTCAAATTAAAATATCCATTCATTTATGAATGGATATTAACAAATTGATATAAAATCATAAGAATCTTTACACTTAAAATTCAATCGTGATTAAACACTAAATATTTTAAACACGCTGATTATTCTTTAATCTTGTTAGTTCATAAGATTAAAAATATCTTTTTACTTTCAAATCGTGATGGTAATGACGTTTGCAATCGCTAAAATGTTGCCTTTAACTTCTTATATAATGTAAATTTTTATTTTCGACTTAGACCAGTCCAAGAAAAAAAGTTACCTTTAAGGTAACCTTTTTATTTATTTATTATTGATACGATCAATGATGTCATTGATACGTTGCGCATTTTCCATGCTCTTATCAATCACAAATGTTAGTTCCGGAACTTTATAAACGCGCACACGCTTAGCAAGTTCTGAGCGGATAAAGCCTTTTGCACGGTTTAAAGCTTTTAAACCAGCAGCGCTTCTTGCATCTTGACCCAAGAATGAGACAAAAACTTTCGCATAGCTCAAATCATTAGTTACTTGAACTTCTGAAATCGTCACAAACCCAACATGAGGATCTTTAAGCGAGAATTGGATAATATCTGTAATCTCTTTTAAGAATAGCGCTTGAAGTTTCTCGTGTCTTAAGCCCATTATTCTTGTGGAACCTCTTGATCTTGGTAAGCTTCAACAATATCGCCTTCCTTAATATCATTAAAGTTAGCAATTGTGATACCACATTCATAACCTGATGAAACTTCCTTAGCATCATTTTCAAAACGTTTTAATGAACCTAGACGGCCAGTGTATACAACAATACCATCACGGATTAAACGAACACCGCATTCACGGATAAGTTTGCCTTCAGTAACCATACATCCAGCGATTGTACCAACTTTAGACACTTTGTATGTCTTACGAACTTCAGCTTGACCAACAACAACTTCTTCGTAAACTGGTGCAAGCATACCTTTCATAGCTGCTTCCATTTCTTCAACAGCCTTGTAAATGATGTTATGAAGACGGATATCAACACCTTCTTCAACAGCTTTACGACGTACATTTGCATCTGGACGTACATTGAAACCATAAATTACAGATTTTGATGCACTTGCAAGCATAACATCAGATTCACTGATAGCACCTGCTTGGGAACGAATGACATTAACCTTAACGCCTTCAACCTCAATTTTACTTAATGAAGATGCAACAGCTTCAGCTGTACCTTGAACGTCGGCCTTAACGATAACTGGAATTTCTTGAATATCACCAGCTTCGATTTGAGCGGCTAAATCATCAAGAGACATTGCTGAAGTTGACTTACGTTCTTTTTCAATCTTTGCTCTTTGACGTTTTTCTGCAACGTTACGTGCATCACGATCGTTATCAAAGACTTTAAAGTTGTCACCAGCTTCTGGAACATCACTTAAACCAATAATTTCAACTGGTGTTGATGGACCAGCTTCTTTAATTTCACGGCCCATATCGTCAACCATCTTACGTACTTTACCATGACATACGCCTACAACGATTGAATCGCCTTGTTTTAATGTGCCATTTTGAACAAGTAGTGTTGTAACTGGACCACGGCCCTTATCTAGTTTAGCTTCGATAACTGTACCTGTGGCATTTTTATGAGGGTTAGCTTTTAATTCCTTAACTTCTGAAACAACAATAATCGTTTCTAGAATATCTTGAATACCTTCACCCTTCTTAGCACTACATTCAACGAAGATTGTTTCGCCACCCCATTCTTCTGGGATTAGACCTAAGTCAGCCATTTCGCTCTTAACACGATCTGGGTTAGCATCTGGTTTATCCATCTTATTTACTGCAACAATAATAGGAACGCCAGCTGCTTTTGAGTGGTCAACGGCTTCTTTTGTTTGAGGCATAACACCATCATCAGCCGCTACGACAATAATTGATACGTCGGTAACTTTAGCACCACGGGCACGCATTGCTGTGAAAGCTTCATGGCCCGGAGTATCTAAGAAGGTAATCTTCTTATCATTGATTTCAACTTGGTAGGCACCAATGTGTTGAGTGATACCACCAAATTCACCAGCTGTTACTTTAGTATTACGGATACTATCTAGTAAAGTTGTTTTACCATGGTCAACGTGACCCATGATTGTAACGATTGGAGCACGTTCCTCTAAATCAGCTGGATCATCTTCCTCGTCGTCTTCTAAACTGTTTTCTTCTTTTGGTTCAACTTGTGTTGCTTCAATACCAAATTCAAGACAAACTAGTTCAACCGTTTCTGCATCTAGAGGTGAATTAATAGTTACCATCTTTGATAACATAAATAAAATCTTAATAATTTCACTCGCATTGCGTTCACATTTAGCTGCTAATTCTGCAACCGTGATTCCATCAAAATAAGTGATAGCCTCAACTTTCGCTTTCTTTTCATAAGATGTAGCGTTATTTGTTGTTTGATGGCCATGATTATTACGCTTATTATTTGTTTTCCTCTTCACTTGTTTCGCCATAATTGCACCCTCCTTCTAATTCTTTATTAATAGCTTTACTAAAGCCTTCATCGATAATTCCAATCGTTTTGACATTATTGCGACCAATCGCAACTGCTAACTCAGCAGAACTAAAGTCAAGGCAATAGTTTAAATGATAATAATGACATTTCTTAAGATATCGCTCTTTGGTCTTTTCCGAAGCATCGTTCGCAACGAAGATGAAATGAATTTTACCTTTTGACAACGTCTCTAAAATTGTTTCACCTAAAACAATGCGATTAGCTCTACGGGCTAAACCTAATAATGCAATAATCTTATCCTTCATTAATTACCCTTTCAATTTCTTGATAAACTTCTTCAGGAATACTTACTTCTAAAGCTCTACCTAGAGCATTTTTTGCCTTAGCAATTTTTAATGCTTCTAGGTCTCTTTTAAGATAAGCACCCTTACCATTGGCTTTCCCTGTTGTATCAACAGTTACTTGCCCTTCTTTATTACGAACAATCCTTAATAATTCTTTTTTAGGTAAAGATTCATTTGTCGCTACACAGCGGCGCATTGGGATCTTCTTGTTCATTAGTCTTTGTCGTAGTAGTCATCGTATTCATCAAAGTCGATATCATCATTGATCCAAGAATTTGCTTCTTCTTCGGCTTGACTGTTTGCGATTTCTTCTAGTTCTTCGTCTGTATATTCAGGTTTGATTTCGTAATCTTTATCGTGTTTTAAATCGCTAGCGCGTAAACGACGTTCATCGTCTTCACCCTTCTTGCGACGTTTTTTAACCACTTTAGTTTCTTCGTGTTTAGCACCAGATGCGATATCTTCGAATTTTGATACATAGTCATTCTTTACTTCGCGAACTTTAGCTTGGTGAACTTCTTTAACTTCAGGTTCAACCTTAACTTCTTCCTTGACTGGAGTTACTTCTACTTCTGGTTCAACTGTTGATTCTTCAACAACTTCTGGTTGTTCAGCTTCTTGTAAATCAACAATTGTAACTTCTTCCTCGCTAGTAGGTGTAACTTCCATTTCTTCCATTGCATCTTCGAAAATATCACCATCTTCTGCATGTTCTGCATCAAAAGCAGCACGGCGTTCAGCAGCTTCTTCTTGAAGTGCTTGGTACTTCTTAGCTTCAAGTTCAGCCTTGATACGAATTTGATCAGCGTTGAATTCTGCAACCTTCGCATCAATATCAATGCCTTGAGCTAAGATATCAGATTCTGTCTTAATATCAATCTTGCGATCAGTTAACTTAACAGCTAACTTTGCGTTCTTACCTTTCTTACCAATAGCGGCAGATAATTGATCATCTGCAACGACAACAACCATTGGACGGTTGTGACGTTTAGAACGACGTTCGATTTCTTCTTCAGTTAAACCTTCATAGTCTTCTTCAGCATAGAAACAAGCTTTAACTTCAGCAGGTGATAATGCATTCTTAACTAATTCGCCAATATTTTCATTCCATTCAAAGATATCAATTTTTTCACCCATGATTTCTTGGATAACGGCTTGAACTCTTTGACCACGAGGACCAATACATGCACCGATTGGATCAACATCTTCATTACGCGTATAAACAGCCATCTTTGTTCTTTCACCAGCTTCACGCGCAATAGCACGAATTTCAACGATACCTTGTTGGATTTCAGGAACTTCTTTTTCAAATAAACGTTTTACAAACATTGCATCACTTCTTGATAAAACAACTTGTGAACCACGTGAATTTTTAGATACATCTTTAATAACTGTTCTAATTGTTTGATTTTCACGATAAACTTCACCAGGAATTTGTTCATTCTTAAGCATGATACCAATTGTATCTTGGATATCAATTAAGACGAACTTTTCTTCAACTGTCTTAATTGTACCTGTGATTAAATCATAAACACGATCTTTGTATTCGTCGTAAACACGTTGTTTTTCAAATTCTTTAACTTTTTGTTTTAACATGTTTTTAGCTACAGAAATTGAAGAACGACCAATCTTGCTGAAGTCAACTTCCTTGGAAATAACATCACCAATTTGAGCTTTTGGATTTAATAGGATAGCATCATCATAAAGAATATCTAAAGTTTCATCATACTTATCGCTATCATTTTCAACGACTGTTAATTCATGATAAATCTTCATTTCTTTTGGTGTAATGTCAACTCTTACAAC
>JAHHTG010000071.1 GCA_020024765.1 Thomasclavelia sp.
AAATAACCTATTTCGCATCAAAGAAATTCAAAACATCTTTGTAGACAGTATCATTATCTTCTTCGTTTAGAATTTCGTGGCGCATTTTTGGATAACTGATAGCTTCGATATTTTGATATCCACGTTCACGCAAATGATTTTGCGAATCTTGCCATTTTGATAATGAACCAATGACTGGGTCATCTTCTCCAGCAATAAACAGCATTGGCAATTCCGGCTGTTTCATAGCCCAACCTTTTGTATCAAAGACATCAATCATTAGATTGAACAAATTCATAAAACCATTTGTCGTAAATATGAAACCATCAAGTTTATCTTCGTTATAATTTTGAACATTCGTTTGATTAGCACTTAACCATCGATTATTAAGTTTTCCTTCGAAACGTTTATCATGACCGCCAAAAATAACGTTATTCACAAAATTACTGCGATGATGATCACCTTTTAAAGATTTAACCATTTTCACAATTTGAAGGCCAGCTTTTTTAGCCGGATTATCACATGGTGCACCACAAATGACAATTTTATCAAGGGTATCGTCATATTTTTTAAGATATTTACGACTTACTAATGTCCCCATTGAATGTGAGAATAAATAAACAGGTATATCTTTAAAGTTTTCGTGAATATATAAATAAATATCATGTAAATCTTCAACAATGAAATCGCTACTTTCATCATAAAAATAGCCTAAGTCTTTTTCGTTTTTAACGCTTTGACCATGGCCTCTATGATCATGAATTATGCATGCATAATGATGCTCACAAAGGAAATTAATAAAATCATAGTAGCGTTCTTTATGTTCGGCCATTCCATGTGCAAACATGACAACAGCTTTTAGTTTTCCTTCAGGCACGAATAATCTAGCATCAAGCTTTAAACCATCGCTGCTTGAAGTAATTTTAACGATTTTTTCATTCATTAAATCATTTCCTTTCTATTCGTGGTTTGATTATTGTAGTGTAGTAACCATAGACTTAAAATTGCAATTAAGAATTGCGTAACAGCCGTAGCATACCACGTACCATCCAAATCAAATTGCACTGATAAACCAATAATTGCTAATAATAAAATTACAGGTTCAAGATAGATCAAAATATATGCTAATTTATTCTTTTCAGTTGCATAGAAATAACTGATTGTCGTTCTTGAAATACCGACAAAAATTAAACCGATTGTAAAGAAATTCATGGAACGAGCTACTTCAGCAATAACTTCTTCTGAACCACCAAAGATTAGTGGAATAATGAAACGATAGTGGTATAAAGCCCACATCGATACAATCGCCATAATTGTTGAAGTAATGTAAGAAATATTACGAACTTTTTTCGCTAAATCATATTCTTTTGCGCCATAGTGAATACTAATTAACGGCTGAGCACCATCGCTAATTCCTTGTAACAGCAACATTGCTACACAAATTGCATAACTGATTACAGCATAGGTGCTAAGTGCTAAATCACCACCATATATAAAGGCAGCTTTATTGATAAAAATCGGTGCAATATTCGGGATTAAAGTTAAACCAAATGGTGAAACCCCAACTTTTAAAATTTTAATAATTAATGGTTTCAAATCAGTGTGCAAATTGGCACGTAATTGATAACGGTGAGTATAGAAAAACCACATTGCAAAAGCCATTGAAAAGGCTTGGCCAAGAACACTTGCAATTGCAGCCCCAGTCATACCCCAAGGAATCTTCCAAACTAATAAATAGTCAAAACCAACATTGCCGACAAATCCCAATATCATTGCAATCATAGCCTCAAATGAACCACCCATATTGCGCATAAATGGTACAAGACCAGTTCCTAAAATTTGAAACGGAATACCAATAATGATAATTTTGATATATTCTTCGCAAAGTGATAATAATTCGCCTTCAGCCCCAAAAACCCTTAAAATCGGTCTAGCAAATGGTATATAAAGAGCAATCAATGCAAGAATAGAAACGTTTAGTAAACCGATTGTTACCCAAAGATAGCGATTGCGTTCCTCATGATTACCAGCACCATCTGAAATAGCATAATTAATCGCACCACCAAGACCAATCCCACAGCCTAAGCACTGCATAAGGGATGTTAAAGGAAAGGCGACATTAATAGCCGCTAAGCCAATATCACCAATACTATTTCCAATAAAATAACCATCAACGATGGCGTACACCCCACTTAAAGCAAAGCCAATCATCGATGGGATAACATATCTTAAAAATCGACGATACATTTTAACCCCCCTTTTTTTGTTTAATAATAATTAGATTTTATAAGCCTCAAAATCATGTTTAGCAACTCGTCGGCTCACAGGCGGTAACTTCATATAGTCACCATATTTAATTGTAAGAATTTCATGATATTTACGTGGTGCAGGAAAATAATGTCCTTCAAATTCCAGTTCCACCATATCTTTAAACCAAGCTTTTGGAAAATAATGGCTCGGTTTGTTCCAACGTTGACAGACATTAGCGACATAAAGACTATCTCCACCTGTACTGTAACGCATGGCATTTTTTTCAAGATGTTCAACACAACTTTGAACACTAATATTTAAATATAAACTCTTTAAGAATTTAATTCCGATTTTTTCAATTAAAGGGCAATTCTTTTCACTCATACCCTTAACACTTAAGGCGTGTTTATAATAACGATTATGATTAATGATTGAACGAACATGTTTTGGATCTTCACCTATATCATCTAAGACAAAGATATCAATTGCAACCCCCATTCGATAAGTTGTCGTAAGGTTTTCAATCAAACGATAACGCGTATCTTCAACTTTTGCGAACTCATAAGGAAAACTTGCATCCAAACTATGATGTAAAACTCGGCAAGGCGATTGTGTGCCTTGATTAAAAGTCTTGATAAAACGGTCGTAGTCACTACGTAACATCAATAAATCAATATCATCATCCCATGGAATAAAACCTTTATGACGTACGGCCCCAATCAACGTTCCATAAGCTAATGCATAAGTAATATCATTTGCTTTGCAAAATTTATCGACCTCAATTAAAATGCCCAATTGAACCTGCTTCATTTCTTCTTCTGTTATCTCAACCATTACCATCCACTTCCTTAGTTTTAAGAATATCTTAACGATTCTATTTAATTTAGTCAACTAAAAAGGGAGTAATCAAACTCCCTAATTATAGATAAAAATCTTTGTACCATTCAGCAAATTTTCTCAAACCATCACGTAAACTAGTTGAAGGTTTAAATCCAAAATCTGCTTCCAAAGCACTTGTATCAGCATATGTTACAGGAACATCACCTTTTTGCATTGGAACTAATTTCTTATGAGTTTCAAAATCATAATCTGCTGGTAATACTTTCGCACGGATTAATTCTTGTTGCAGAATATCGACAAAATCTAATAGATTTTCTGGATTTGAATTGCCGATATTGTATATAGCATATGGTGGAATTGGTAAACCGTCTTCGCCGTCCATACGAGCCGGCGCTTTTTGCATAACACGTTTAACACCTTCGACAATATCGTCAATATATGTGAAATCGCGTTTGCAATTTCCATAGTTGAAAATTTCAATCGTTTGACCTTTTAACAATTTATTTGTAAAGCCAAAATATGCCATATCAGGACGACCAGCCGGACCATATACCGTAAAGAATCTTAGACCAGTTGATGGAATATTGTATAGTTTACTATATGCATGGGCCATTAATTCATTAGACTTCTTTGTAGCAGCATATAAAGATACTGGATTATCAACCTTATCATCAGTTGAATATGGCACTTTCTTATTTGAACCATAAACGCTTGAAGAAGAAGCGTAAACTAAATGTTCAACGCCCGTCTTACCATCATCGTAGTTATGGCGACATGCCTCTAAAATGTTATAAAATCCAATTAAATTTGATTCAACATAAGCATCTGGGTTTGAAATTGAGTAACGAACACCAGCTTGTGCTGCTAAATTGACAACGATATTTGGTTCATATTCTTTAAAGATTGAATCAATCAAAGTTTTATCAGCGATATTTCCTTTGATAAAAATCCAATCATTAGTTGGCAAAGTTTTTAATAAATTATCAATTTCTTTTAAACGATAATCTTTAATAGCGACATCATAATAGTCATTTAAATTGTCAATCCCGATAATTTTAATATCATGTTGAGTGCGTAATAATTCAAGGACTAAATTTGAGCCAATAAATCCAGCGGCTCCGGTCACAAGAATTGTCTTATTTGTTAGCGATAATTCTGTTTTCATAAAATCCTTTCTTAAACAATTTCAAAAAAGGTATCAGGATGTTTAGGATCAAATTGTTCATTAGCCCACATCACCGTTACCAAATTTTCTGTCTCACTTAAATTAATAATATTGTGAGTATACCCCGGAAGCATATGAACAGCTTCAATTTTATCTCCACTCACTTCAAACTCAATGACTTCGTCCGTTCCAACTTTACGTTCTTGAATTAAACCGTGTCCCGATACAACCACAAAAAATTCCCATTTCGTATTGTGCCAATGTTGGCCCTTAGTAATGCCGGGTTTACTAATATTAATTGATACTTGTCCACAATCAAAACTTTTAAATAATTCCGTAAAACTACCGCGATTATCAACATTCATTTTTAATGGAAAAATGGTTTTTTCTTTAGGCAAATAGGATAGATAGGTTGAATACAGTTTCTTCACAAAACTATTATTTGGAATCGAAGGAATCATTAAGGTTTGTGGTTGAGCTTTAAATGATTCCAAATATTTAACAATATCACCTAGAGTTGCATGATGAGTAATTGGTGCAACGCAATAACGTCCATCTTCTTTCAAAATTGGCTTTAAACCTTCGAATTCACAATGATGTTCACAGCCTTCCAAGGCATCAAACATTTCCTCGATTAAATCATCAATATATAAAAGTTCAAGTTCAACACTTGGATCATTAACTGTAATTGGTAAATCATGTGCCATGTTGTAGCAAAAAGTTGCAACCGCACTATTGTAGTTTGGACGGCACCACTTTCCAAAGAGATTTGGAAAACGATAAACTAGCACTTTTGCACCAGTTTCTTTAGCATAATCAAAGAATAATTCTTCACCAGCTAATTTTGATTTACCATAATCCGATGTTCCATAGCGGCCAATTAAAGTCGCTTGAATGCTTGATGCTAACATCACAGGGCTTGAATTGTGATGTTTTTTTAAAGTATCTAATAAAGTTGATGCAAAGCCAAAATTTCCTTGCATAAACTCTTCTTCATTCTTTGGGCGATTTACACCAGCTAAGTTAAAGATAAAATCGCAATCCTTGCAATATGCATCAAGATCTTCAAGGGTACTATCACGGTCGTATTCATAAATTTCTTCAATTACAATCGAGCGTGTACGATTTTTACCTTCTCGAATATTTTTTAAATTAGCTACAAGATTTTGTCCAACAAAACCCTTAGCTCCAGTAACTAAAATCTTCATTGAGTTAATCACTCCTAGCGACTAGCT
>JAHHTG010000072.1 GCA_020024765.1 Thomasclavelia sp.
ATTTTTCATTAAATCATTTCTAAATGCATCAATCATTTGTATTCTAAATTTAAACTTTGATAATGGCTCTTTAACAATTGATTTATATAATTTATAATCCGCTTTATCTTTTAGATTACTTTCATTCGCAATAACTCCATCTCTATAATTGTAAACTTCAAATTCAACTTCTTCTGGATCAACAAACCATTGTTCAGCATAACGATTTACTTCTTTAAGAATAGCTTCACTTCTCATCTGATTAATAATAATTGAAATATCCTGTCCATTAAATTTTTCTTTATCATTTGAAATTTCAGTTAAAATCGTATTTAATAATTCACCCATTCGACTATTCGTTTTTGCAAATTCATCAACAATGTCTTGTAATTGTGATAATTTTTTTTCAAACTCGCCTTCTTTAAGTTCATTATCTTTATCATTGATCAACTCTACAAATCCTTGCAATAGCTGTACGATATATTCAAAATCAATCTTGATTTTTGTATATGCGATTAATTCATAATCATCTACGATAGGATCATCACCATCGCCTTGTGTATCCTCAGAATCAGCTTTTAATTCTTCCATGATATTTTTATACATACCTGCATACATATCATATTCTTTATCAGAGAAATCTACTTCTTTTAATAATTCTTCTCCTTCTTGTTCATAACGAACGAAAGCTTTGATATGTGAGAAAGTTTTATCTAAGTCTCTGAATAAATGTACAAAAGCAATTTTTTGTTGTTTGGATAATGCATTTATCTCTTCTGGTGTTCTTCCTAAAGCATGAATCGCAATAACTGAACTGATAAAATTCTGTTTTGCTGTATCCCAATCTTCAGCTAAAGGATTTCCGTCTCCACCTCGTGAATAAATCTTCAATGCGTTATCGATTGCTTCTTTAAATTCTTTTGGTGATTGAAATGTTACAATCTGTCCATATAATTTATTTTTATCAAACAAACGATTTGTGCGTGAAAATGCCTGAATGATATTTTGAGGAGCCATTGGCTGTCTATCCATAAATAATGTAGATAAACATGGTGCATCAAACCCTGTAAGCAAACGATCTACTACAATAACTAAATCTAGCTGTTCTGCTCTATTTAGATATCTGGATTCTTTTCGAGCAAGTCTATCATTTAAATTGCTATTATATGCTTTTATTCCATCCAATCTATAGTTCGTATCAAACATATCATTATAATCATCTAATGATTTCTGCATCTCAAGTTGATTAACATGAGATGATTCATCATTTTCAGAAATTGAATATGTAATAGCAAACTTTGGAAAATCTGGGAGTGCTTGTTTAATATTTTCATTAATCTTTAAAGAATCTTTTCCCTTCTTGATATTGTCCAACAGCTTATAATATCTTTGTGCTTTGTCAATAGAATTTACCGTTAACAATGCCTCATATGTCTTACCACGACCATTCTGGAATCCAAATTTATTTTGTGATTGATTTAATATTACATTTAATACTTTTCTCATATAATCTTCAGTATCGTAGATATCCATATCTTCCTGTTTAACATTAGTACCCATTGTTTCAACCATGAATCCTAACACAGCCTCATCATGAATGGCTTCTTTAATCGTATAGCTATGCAGACATTCCCCATATAATTGCTTTGTTGTACGAGCTAGATCTCCACGTTGTTCATAACTGTTCTCATCAAAAATCGGTGTACCTGTAAATCCATACCATAGAGATTTAGTAAAGAAATTCTCAATCTTTCTCTTAGTTTCTGGTGTTACTGCTCTATGACATTCATCGACTACAAATGCAATTCTAAGATTTTTAATTTTATCGCATTCTGGAGTACCTTCTTTTAATCGTTTATTGATCATACACTGCATTTTTTGTCGTGTAGTTACAATCATCTGTCTGTCTTTAGATTTAAGTCGATTAACAAGCATACTTACATTTTCTGTTTCATCAACATCAATAACATCATTTCCTGCATAGGACTGGAATGCCATTGTTGTCTGAGTATCTAAATCTTTTCTGTCAATTAAGAATACTGTTTTATCAATAGAAGGAATATCCATCAATAGATTTCTGGTAGCTTTATAACTAGTCATCGTTTTACCACTACCTGTAGTATGCCAAATATAACCTGATTTACCTTCTTTAGATGCTTGTCTCATTGCTTCTATTGCATGAATTTGATAAGGACGTAAAATAAGCAATCGTTTCTTATCGTTATCTAAGACAATATATTTGCTTACGATTTCATGTGCCATTGGGATACGTAACACGTTTTTAGCAAAATCAATATAATCACAGACTGGTTGATTTTGATTATCTAGCCAACCAGTAATAAATTTAGGATTTAATTCAGTAGCTCTTGCTGCCGCAAAGTATTTTGTATCTACAGAGTTACTAACGACAAACATCTGAATATTTGAATAAATACCCCTGAATTTTCCTTCTTCAATATACTTCTTAATCTGATTGTATCCTTCTTTATATGAATGATTACTATTCTTCAACTCGATATGAATCAAAGGTAATCCATTTATAAGTAATGTAACGTCAAACCGTCGATCACGATTTAATGAATGCTTATCTTTATCAAATGCCTGATACTGGTTAATTACCTCATATACACTTGTTCCACCAGCAATATGCTCATTATTCATTACTAATAAGTGAATAGCTTCATTACCACGCTGAATATGAACATACACTTTACCATTTTCTCCAGACAACCATTTAGCAGCATCATAAAATGTCGCATGAGAAACATCATTTTTAATCTTTGCAAACTCCGTATCAGATAATGGAGTATCATTCAACTTTGCCTTGTTATTCTGTTCAAGAATATATTTAAAGTTTGCCCAAAGTTGATCTTCATTTTTAATATCATCTCTATATGTCCATTGTGATTCCCCAGAACATAATTGATCTATTAGCTTTTGTTCAATTGCTGCTTCTAATTCAGCCATAAACTATTCCCCCTTTGGAAACATATTATTCAGCATGTATTTCTTCATTTCTTTTAATTCATCACACTTACGCTGATGAAGGGTGATAAGATTATCAAGTTTATCAAGAAATGCTCCTATTTCTTTTTGTTCTTCTACTGCAGGTATAGAAATAAGTATTTTTATAAAATCAGATTCGTGAATGCGCCACTGTCCGTACACTACACCTTGACGCCATCTAATCATTGAATTGATGAAATCTCTACGAACAAGACGTCGACCTAAAAAGTCAGAATCAGCTATTTTAGTTGGTGAAAAAACACTATAAACTGGAGAAATGGTAGCATTTCCAAATTTATTTAATCCAATTGAGCCAGTCTCGAGGTTATTAGAGCTGTAAATAAAATCTCCAAATTTAGTTTTCTTATACAATTTACTATCTACATCTGTTACAAGTGAACTACGATCATACCTCTCACCTTTAGATGCAACACCTTTATTCGCAATAAAAGCCATCAACGGATATTCATCACTCATTGGTGCTTTCTCATTACGTTCAATTAGTAAATCTCCAACCTTACGCTGTTCCCAAGGTTCTGTATATCCATCAAATCTTATTTCAGGTACATCACAATCTTTCTTCGGGAATAACTTTTGCAACATATATTTTTTTAATTCTTTTGTTTCATCACACTTACGCTGATGAAGAGTGATAAGGTCATCTAGGTGTTTAAAATAATCTCCAATTTTACTTTGTTCGCTAACTGTTTTAGGAACCATAAACTCTGTTTCTGCGACCAAATTCCAATCAGCTCTAGGCATTTTTGAGCCTGCAGATTGATTGGCAACATCATTAAATTTTTGTGTTTGAATAAGTCTATAAATAAAGTTTTTATTTATAGAAATTGGACGTAATACCCACCAATCCCCTACTGCAACACCCGTAAAATCAGGATTTAGCCAATTATGAAGATATGGACGTAATTTGCCATATAAAACTTTTGAGTTATCAAAGACAATCCCTTTCTTTTGAACTGTTTTTAACGAAATATCCTTATTGAGTAATCCTTCATTAGCAATAACATCTTCATATTCCAAACTAGGTATATTCTCTGAAGATATGCCACACTTTGATTCACGCATCGCCATATCACTAAACTTACGCTGTTCCCAAGGTTCAGTATATCCCTTAAATCTTATATTAGGTATTTTACTCATATTAATTTTCCTCTAATACACGAATGAAATCTTCAACCACTTTCTTAGTTTCATCACTATTAAATGTTAAATCTTTTAACATTTCTAATAATGATACATTTGTTTCTTTTATTGCTTGATCTGTTTCTTTAATATCTTTAGTTAAAGCCTTTAAATCAATCTCTGGTTCTTCTTCTGTAGTATCAACATATCTAGGAATATTTAAGTTAAAGTCATTAGATTCAATGTCTTCATATGAAGCTAAATAAGCTTCTTTTTCAACTGATTCGCGATTTTTATATAATTCTAAAACATGTTCAATATGTTCATCATGCATTTCATTCTGTTTTTTCTCTTTAACAAACTGCTTTGATGCATCAATAAATAATACATCTCTTCCTTCTCTATGTTTTTTCAAAACAATTACGCAAGTAGGAATTGACGTATTGTAAAATAAATTTGAAGGTAATCCAATTACTGCATAGATTGAACCATTTTTTAATAATGTTTCACGAATGGTACCTTCAGAAGATCCACGGAATAATACACCATGAGGTAATACAATTGCCATTGTTCCATTCTGTTTCAAATGGTAGAAGCCATGTAATAAGAAAGCATAATCAGCTTTTGATTTAGGAGCAAGTTTTCCACCATAGTCCATGAATCGTTCATCTTGTTTGAACCCTTCAGTTGCTGACCATTTTGCAGAATAAGGAGGATTCATTGTTACAACATCAAATTCAGTATCTTCTCCTACTGGCCAGTCTTTGTCTAAAGTATCTCCATTTCTTAAATGTTGATTTTCAGGATGTACTCTATGTAAGAACATATTCATTCTTGCCAAGTTATAAGTTGATGGCATCAATTCTTGTCCATAGTATTTTATATAATCTGGTTCTGTTGAATAATGTTTACAACTTAACATCAATGAAGCTGATCCCATACATGGGTCATATACTTGTAAGCCCTTTTTATTTTCTTGACCTAACATTGCGATTCTACATAAAATTTGTGCAGGTCCATGTGGTGTATAGAATTCTCCAGCTTTTTTCCCAGTTTCAGAAGCAAACTGTGCAATTAAATATTCATATGCATTGCCTAATACATCACCTTCAGCATTGATTAAATCAGCTTCATTTAACACTTTTATAAGTTCAGAAATCGTTGAGCTTTGTTTCTGATCTCCTAAACCTAATCTATTTGAATATAGATCAACATCAGAAAATAAACCATTAAAAATTTCATCTGATTCTTGAATTCTATTAAATGCTGCCTGCAATTTTTCTCTATTAAATTTATTATTATTTGCTTGTT
>JAHHTG010000073.1 GCA_020024765.1 Thomasclavelia sp.
TGCATAAAAAATACCCTCCTTACTGGTTTGTCCAGTAAAGAGGGTACATATCAAATTAAGGGGCGGCTTTTGAATTACGCTATTTTTTCTAAATATTCAATAACTTCGTTGAGATTATGACATTCGTAATCGACATTTTTATAGTCATTTTCATCGAATTTAATTTTATCTTCAATAAAAATATTGTGCATCTTAGCGTTACGGGCGGCTAAGATGCCATTTTTACTATCTTCGATGACAAGACATTCATCAGGCTTAATACCAAGAACTTCAGATGCTTTTAAGAAAGTATCGGGCGCTGGTTTAGAGTTTTTGATTTGATCACCTGTGATAATTGCATCAAATTGATATTGCTTGCTCATATGATTCACAAGACGATCAATGTGTTCCTTGTGGCTCGAAGAAGCGATTGCAAATTTAAAATCATGAGAACTTAAATAATCTAAAAGATTTTCAAGACCGGGTTTATTTAAGGAATCTGTATGTGTACATGCTTCTTTAATTAATTCTTGCCATTCAACATAAATCTGTGGGAAAACGGCTAAATATTCGGGATAGTTTTTTAGATATTCAACGATATGTGCACGAGTTGTGCCAATGATTTGTTGAAAGAAATCATTGGGTAATTTAAAATTGATTGAATCAGCGATAATTTGGAAGGATTGCATTGATAAAAACTCCGTATCAAACATTGTTCCATCGCAGTCTAAGATAACAGCTTTAATTTTCATATCATTTATTTTAACATAATTATTTGTTTCTTTCGTAACGCTTTCGCTTATGTTATAATTATCGCATGTTAAAAGTTGTTAAACCATGCATGATTCTTGATTGTTATCAAGATTTCGATGCGGAAAAATTTGCAAAGATGGGTTATAAAGTATTACTTACTGATTTAGATAATACCTTAGTACCATATGATGTTAAAGTTATTAATGATGAGGTTAAAACCTTTATTGAAAAGAATCGCCAAGCAGGAATTGAGACGATTATCTTTTCCAATAATAACGTTAATAGAGTTACAGCTTTTGCAAAAGATAGTGGGGTTCCGTATTATGCGCGAGCTTTAAAACCACTTAAACATCGTTATAAAGTCGTGCTTAATGAACACCCATATGCATTGAATGAAGTGATTTGCATGGGTGATCAATTATTGACGGATGTCATTGGTGCTAATCGAATGCATTTATATAGCATCTATGTTAAACCAATTATCGATCGTGATGGTTGGCAAACAAAACTCAACCGCAAGATAGAACGCTGGTTATTTAAAAGGATGGAGAAATAAATGAAGAAATGTTTAGGCTGTGGAGTTACTCTCCAAGAACTAGATCCAAAGAAACCTGGCTTTGTAAAAGATTTATCACAAGATTATTGTCAAAGATGTTTCCGTTTAACGCACTATAATGATTTGACAATTGATATGAAGAATGCAATTTCAAGAAAAGATGTTATCGCTGAAATTCCAAAGTTAGATGGTTTATTTGTCTTAGTTGTCGATATTATGAATGTTGAAGCTGCTTTATCACGCGATATTTTGACAGCTTTAAAAGATAAACCAATTTGTTTAATTGTCAATAAGCTCGATGTTTTACCATTCAATACAAATTTCAATAAGATTGATGCGTATTTAAATGAAATAGTGAAGACTCGCCTAAAGAATATGAAGATTATTGATGTCATCTTAACGCAAAAACATGACCAAAGTTTTAATGATTTATTTTTCGAAACATTAGATAATAATTATTTTAAACAAGTTAATTTCGTGGGTAATGTTAATGCTGGTAAGAGTACTATTATGAATAAATTAATTGGTTGTAACGCTTTGACAGTATCACGTTTCCCATCGACAACTTTGGCTTTTAATGAAGTCGAAGTTAATGGATATAAGTTCGTTGATACACCGGGATTAGTTGATGATTATAGTTTAATCATGCAAGTTGGTCAAGAAGAGGTTAAGAAGATTTTGATTGACCGCACAGTCCGCCCAACAATCTTCCAATTATATGAACCACAAAGTTATTTTGTTGAAGGACTAGTTAGAGTTGATGTTTATCCAAAGACGAATAAGGCAAATGTCATCTATTACATTAATCCATTACTAAAAATTCACCGTACGAAGATAACTAACGCAGATTATTACTATCAAAGACATCAAGATGAATTTGAATTAAAAATGCGCAATCCTCATCAATATCAATTTATTCTCGATGAAAATTGCGATATTGTCATCAATGGTTTAGGAATTATTACAGCCAAAGATGTCACAGAAATTATGATTACAACAAATGAAAAGATTGATATAACAATTAGAAAGACGGTATTTTAATGCTTACAGGAAAACAAAAAAGATTTTTAAGAGCGCTAGCAAGTCAAGAAAGAGCGACATTCCAAGTTGGAAAAGATGGCTTATCATATAACATTTACAACACAGTTAATGACTATTTAGATGTCCATGAACTAGTTAAGATTAGTTTATTAAAGACTTGTTCACAAGAAGTTCGTGAGGTAGCTTTAGATTTAAGCGCTAATACAAATAGTGAAGTTGTACAAATTATTGGACGTGTCATTGTTTTATACCGTCCTAGCAAAGAGAAAGTGATTGACTTACCTCATGCTTGAGAACTTTGAAGAAGAGATTAATCTTGAAAATTTTCACACTTTATCCAAGAGTACAAAATGGATTATTTTCAATGAGCGTTTCGATATCATTGAACGCATTGTCAAAGAACAAATTTCTCCTAAACGTTATGCCCATTCGAAGAGTGTGGCTCAAGTTTGTGTTAGTTTAGCTAAGAAATGGCATTTTGACGAAAAATTAGCTTACCAAGCTGGAATCCTACACGATTGTACAAAATCATTAAGCAAAGAGGAACATTTGGCTTATTTGAATTATTATGGTCCTTCAAAAGTTGATAATCCTGAACCGATTTTGCATAGTTATAGTGCAGTATATTTCATTAAAGAAAAGTTTAATTACTACAACAAAGATGTATTGAATGCAATCTACCATCATACTGATGGTCAAAGCAATGCTACACTTGCTAAGATTCTCTATATTGCTGATAAGCGTGAACCACTTCGTGGCTTAGATCCGTATTTATTAAATCTAGCTTATGAGGATTTAACTTTAGCATTTAACTTGCTAAAAGAAGATGTAAAGGAATATGTAAAAAATAACCATGGAAAATAAAATTGAATTAATTTGCAAAACTTTAAACGAAAAATTAGCCGAAGATGTAACAGTCATCGATTTTGATATGCATAATGCTTTAACAGATTACTTCATTATTGCAACTGCTAAAAACTATCGTCATGGTAGTTCGTTAGTTGATTTTGTTGATGAAGCTTTATTTAATGCTGGCTATGAAGTTTCAAGCATTGAAAAATCAAAAGAATCTGGTTGGTTTGTAATGGATTATAAAGATGTTGTTGTACACATCTTCTTAGAAGAAGATCGTGAAAAATACAATTTGGAGCGATTATGGCAGGATTTTCATATTACAAAGATGTAGATAACTATGCCACATTAGCGGCATATTATGATGAATTATTACAAGATGAAGAATCATTAGAAAACTGGTATCAATATATTAGCGAATATGCCAAGGGCAAAGATGTTTTGGAACTTGCATCTGGTTCTGGAGTTATGGCTAAAACCCTTAAAGAAAGAGGTTACAATGTCATTGCTTCAGATTTATCAAAAGATATGAAAGAAGCTGCAAAACAAAACTTTGATGGCGAATACTTAATCATGAACATGATTGATTTCCAACTCGATCAAAAGTTTGATTTAATCTTATGCATTTGCGACAGTATGAATTATTTAGCCAGTGAAGAAGAAATGAATAAGATGTTTGGTAATGTCTATCATCATTTAAAAGATGATGGTGTCTTTATTTTTGATATGCATCACAAAGCTCGTATTGATGAATTTGAGGACGAATATATCGAAGAAGGTTTTGTCCATGATATTCCGTACCAATGGACTATTCAAAGTGATCGTGTTACAAATAATTTATATGAACACTTTGTCTTTTATGAAGAAGATGGTATTATTCAAGAGCATCATGTTCAGCATGTCTTTGATGACAATGCAACAAAAACTTTATTAGAAGCAAATAATTTTAATGTAACTTTAATTAAAGACTTTATCGAAGATGAAAAAGTCTTATTGATAGGAGAAAAGAAATGATTGGAATTATCGCAGCGATGGCTCAGGAAATCAACGCTTTAAAAAATTTAATGACTGAAGTTGAAGAAACCAAACATCAAAATATTGAATTCTTTATTGGCAAACTCGATGACCAATGTGTTGTACTTTGCAAGTCAGGAATTGGTAAAGTTTATTCGACAATTGCGACAACAATTTTAATTCAGAATTATCATCCAACATTTATTATAAATATCGGCAGTGCAGGGTCTTTAAACTTAAATATTCGTGTAGGCAGTGTTGTTATTCCACCGATTGTTGCCCATCACGATTGTCAAGTTCCGGGTTGGCCTACTGGCTTTGAAGGTAGTAAACGCGCCTATCATGCTGATGAAAAATTATTAGAACTAGCTAAAGATTTGAAGGATGAACATACATATTTTGTTCCACTTGTATCAGGTGATAGTTTTATTTGTCAAAGTTCTCAAACAAAGACAATTTTAGAAAGATTCCCTGAAGCTGGCTGTTGCGAAATGGAAGGGGCAAGTATTGCACAAACTGCATCATTCTTTGATGTACCATTTATCGTAATTCGTTCAATTTCGGATGTTACTTTAGAAGATGGCAATGAAGTTGATTTCGATGCATTCTTAAAGGTTGCTGCAGTGAATAGTGCTAACTATTGTCGCAACTTCGTTAAGGAGGCACATGCTCATGCAGTGGTATAAAACTAATTTTTGCAATCGTCGTGACTGGATTTTGGATAATGCTGAGAATCTTAATTTAACCAATAACGAAATCATGTTTTGTTTAATGATTGATTTCTTAAAGGAACATCATATTGAATTATCAAATGCTGTTCTCATGGGTAAATTAAAATTAAGTGCTGCTGAACTTGATCAAGTTATACGCAGTTTAAGTATTAAAGGTTACTTAGACATTTGTTCAAAAGAAGAAATTTTTGACTTAACAGGTTTATTTGAAAGTGATGCCATTCACCCAATGAATGAAGCTTTATTTCAATCAGTTTTTGATGTTTTTGAAGATTCTTTTGGTAGGCCTTTGTCTAGCAATGAATTAGTTAAGTTGAGCGATTTATCAAAAATTTATCAAAAAGAAGAATTGATTGAAGCTTTAAGAACTGCTGAAGCCTATAATAAAATTTCAATGCCTTATATTGAAGGGATTCTAAGGAATTTAAAACATGAATGAGCGTAGTAAATTCATTTAT
>JAHHTG010000074.1 GCA_020024765.1 Thomasclavelia sp.
TTTGTATAGCTTAGTTCATAAATCAATGTGTCCAGGATTCTGGGTACATATCAATTGGAACGGCTTTTTTATAATTATTCAAAAATTGATAATTGTTCAAGATCATCTTCTTTAGATTCTTTATAACTTTCAACTGGCGTATCAACAATCTCAGCAATTTCGATGCCCAATGTGCGTTTTGGAATCATAAAGCCTTTAACATTTAAATTAGCTTGGCCTGAGAACGTTGCATCTAAACTCATAAACGGCACATCCTTACACAAGATTTCACTAATATCACCATCACAAACCATTAAACTATCATAAGGTCGACATAGATATAAATTTGTTAACTCTATCGGTTTAGACTTAACTTGCTTAAATAGTCTTAGACCCTTTGTTCCACGATTCGTAAGTTCCATATCATCAAGTCTTAAACGCTTCATTTGGCTATATTGATTAACTGCCAATAAATTATCATTTAAATCATGGATAACCACAAAATCAGCTAATTCATCATCCTTTAATCCAATAGCCTTAACTCCTTTGGCTTTTGTACCAGTTGGTGCAACAATTGCTAAAGAATAACGATTAAAGTAACCATTTTTCGATGCAAGCACAACTTCATCATTCACATATGCAATATGTGCAGCAACTAATTCATCACCATCACTTAGTTTCATAGCAACGACAGTTTTAGAATAACGTTGAAGTTCAAAATCTTTGACAAAGCTTTGTTTAATCATACCAAATTTCGAAGCAAGGACAATTGAAGCATATGTATCAAAATTCTTTATAACAATTGCTGAAACAATCTTCTCATTTGCTCCACAACTAGCATTAACTGAAAAATGTTTGCCAAGATCCTTCCATCTTGCTTCTTCAATCTCATAAACCGGCACATAGGCATAATTTCCTAAATTTGTGAAAAGCAACAATGTATCAAGAGTTTCTACTTCATGATAACCGATTAAATAGTCGCCTTCTTTAATTCCAGGTAAAACCCCTTCATTTGAGTTGTAGCCTCGCATTGAAACACGTTTAATATAACCATCATGAGAAATCACGATAACACATGGTTCATTTGGAATCATGGCTTTCTTATCGATTACAATTTCTTCGATATGTTCTTCAATCGTTGTGCGACGTTCATAACCATATTCAGCTTTGATTTCCTTTAAGTCTTTAACGATAACATTATTCAAAATAATCTCAGATCCAATGATTGATTGAAGTTCATTAATTTCACGAATTAATTCAGCATATTCTTCTTTTAAAACACGCATATCTGTATTCGATAAACGATATAGTCTCAAGGTAACAATCGCTTCAGCTTGTGCATCACTAAAGCCAAAAGCTTCTGAAATCTTAATTTTTGAATCAGACTTATCTTTTGCGTGACGAATGATATCGATGATTTCATCCAAGACAGAAATTGCCTTGATTAAACCTTCAATAACATGAATGCGCGCTTGTTTTTTGTTTAATAAGAATTGCGAACGTTTTAGAATGACATCTTTACGATGTTCAATGAATGCATCAAGGCACATTGCAAGTGACATCAACATAGGACGATGATTTACAATTGCAATCATGTTGTAGTTATAATTAATTTGTAAATCAGTATTCTTGTATAAATAATTTAAAATTAAGTTTGTATCAATGTCTTTCTTAATATCAATGACAATTTTGTAGCCTTCACGACCCGATTCATCACGAACATCAAGAATCCCCTCAATATCTTTGTTGATACGAATTTCATCAATCTTTTTAACAAGATTAACCTTAACCACTTCATACGGAATCTCGGTAATGACGATTTGATTCATATTGCGATTTTCAACAATTTCCGAACGAGCACGTAGTACAACTTTGCCACGTCCTGTTTCAAAAACTTCTTGGATATTTTCAATTCCTTGGACAATGCCTCCAGTTGGAAAATCTGGGCCTTTGATATAATCCATTAATTCAAGTGTTGAACAGTTTGGATGATTTAAACGATAAATTGTTGCATCAATAACTTCATTTAAATTATGAGGTGCAATATTAGTTGCATAACCAGAAGCAATACCTGTAGCCCCATTAACTAACAATAATGGAAAACGTGTTGGTAAAACCGTAGGTTCGAGTAATGAATCATCATAGTTATTCGTGAAAGTAACACATTCCTTATCGATATCTTCAAGCATCGTTTGCGAAATCTTTGATAAACGAGCTTCAGTATAACGCATTGCAGCGGCTGGATCATCATCAATCGAACCATTGTTACCTTGCATATCAATTAGAGGGACATTCATCTTCCAATTCTGAGATAAACGTACAATTGCATCATATACACTTGAATCACCATGTGGGTGGTAATAACCAATAATATAACCAACGGCTTTTGCACTCTTGCGATGTGGCTTATCAAAAGTATTGCCATCTTCATACATCGCATAAAGAATACGACGTTGAACCGGTTTCAAACCATCGCGAGCATCAGGAAGCGCACGTTCTTGGATAATATATTTCGAATAACGTCCAAAACGATCGGACATTAATTCATCGAGTCCCAATTCAAGTGTTTTCGAATTGTCAATAATTTCTTCTTGTTTCTTCTTCGCCATCTTTAAGCCACCCGATAATCTTCCTCTAATGTAAAGTCAATATTTTCATCAATCCATTGACGGCGCAACTCAGCTTTACTTCCCATTAAAACTGAAACACGACGTTCACATGCAGCCGCATCTTCTAAAGTTACGCAAACCAACGTTCTTGAAGTTGGACACATGGTTGTTTCCCATAATTCATTTGCATTCATTTCACCAAGACCCTTGAAACGCTTAAGTTCCATCTTGCCTGGCAAAGCTCTTAAACGATTTAATTCTTCATCATCATAAGCATAATAAACTTCTTTATTTTTCTTAACCATATAAAGCGGTGGCATTGCAATATAGACGTGGCCCTCTTCAATTAATTCGCGCATATAACGATAGAAGAAAGTCAACAATAAAACTTGAATATGCGCACCATCGGTATCGGCATCGGTCATGATGATAATCTTGTCATAATTAATTTCATTAACACTAAAATTAGCGCCAACTCCAGCGCCGACTGCATGAATAATTGTATTTAATTCTTCATTCTTTTCAATGTCAGTCATTGAAGCACGTTCTGTATTTAATACTTTACCACGTAATGGCAAAATGGCTTGATATTTACTATCACGTCCCTGTTTTGCACTACCCCCAGCCGAATCACCTTCAACTAGAAACAATTCAAGTTTACGTGCATCTTTACTTTGCGCATTGGCTAATTTGCCACTAAGCACTTTCTCTGATTTGCGATCGTTTTTCTTGCCTTTGCGCGCATCTTCTTTAGCTTTGCGTGCAGCTTCACGTGCAAAACACGCTTTTTGAATTTTTTTAATTAAAGTTAAAGACAAATCCTTATTTTCTTGCAAGAAATACATCAAATTATCATAAACCACGGTTTCAACGGCATTCTTTGCTTCTGGCGTACCTAATTTGCCCTTTGTTTGTCCTTCGAACTGTAATAAATTTTCCGGAATTGAAACCGAAAGAATACTAGTTAATCCTTCACGGATATCATTGCCTTCAAAATTCTTATCTTTTTCTTTTAAAATACCATAATTTCTTGCATAGTCATTAATCGCTTTTGTAAAGCCGCTCTTGTAACCAACTTCATGAGTACCACCATCTTTCGTTCGAACTAAGTTAACGAAAGAAAACATATTTTCTTGGTAACCATCAATATATTGGAATGCGACATTAACCTCAATACCATTAACAGTTTGTTTAAAAGCATGCGTTTCGTGCATTGTGTCTTTATCTTCATTTAAGAACTCCATAAATGACTTAAGACCATCATGATATTCATATTCATGAATTTTACCACTAATTTGATCTTCAACAATTAATTTAACACCGCTCAATAAAAACGCTTGTTCTTGGACACGCGTAAGGATTGTTTGTAAATTAAATGTAGTTGTAGAAAAGATTTTTTTATCCGGCTTAAATGTAACTGTTGAGCCAGTCTTTGTAGTAGGACCGAGTTCTTCAAGTTTGCCAACCTTTTTACCGCCATCACTAAAATGAATATGGTAACGTTTCTTATTTATACAAACTTCAACATCAACCCATTCACTTAAGGCATTGACTACAGCTGCACCTACACCGTGTAAACCACCCGAAGTTTTATAAGCGCCTTCTTCAAATTTGCCACCGGCATGAAGCACAGTAAAAATAATTTCTAATGCCGATTTTCCAGTCTTATGTTGATCAACCGGCATACCACGTCCTTCATCCGCAACCGAACATGAACCATCTTTATTTAAAGTAATCTTAATTGTTTTTCCATAACCATTGAGAGCTTCATCAATAGCGTTATCTAAAACTTCCCAAATTAAATGATGAAGGCCTCGACTATCAACAGAACCGATATACATACCAGGACGTACACGAACAGCTTCAAGACCTTCTAATATTTTTATGCTATCTGCATTATAATTGTTTCCCATAAATCTCCTATAACATTAAAGATTATAACATATTTAAAGTTAATATTATGTTAAAATAAAAAGCGGAGGTATTCTATGCAAGGAATCTTAGAAATAATTGCTTATGGTATCCTCGGTTATTTAATCGGATCAATCCCATGGGCATTGATTATCGGCAAGGTCTTCTATAAGACGGATATTCGAAATTACGGATCAGGAAACCTTGGCGGAAGTAATGCAGGAAGAGTTCTTGGTAAGAAAGCAGGTATAGTTGTAATTGCGTTAGATGCTTTGAAAGCTTTTATTTTCATGGCTTTACTTACTAAATTAGCGCCAAATGCAATTCCATATGCTGGGCTTGCAGTTATCGTAGGTCACTGTTTTCCAATCTTCGCACACTTTAAAGGTGGCAAAGGCGTAGCTAGTGCTTTTGGATATTTACTTGGATTAAGTTTATTTGGCTTCGGCGATATCTTCTTCACATTTATTTATCCAGTGCTAATCTTCTTATTAATTTTAGGACTTACAAAAATCGTTTCAATCTCAAGTATGTTAGCATTACTTGCAGCTGGAATTATTGCTTTTATGACAAATACATTACCAGTTGCAATTTGCATTATTGCAATTGCAATCTTTGTTATCTATCGTCATAAATCAAATATTCTACGAATTCTAAAACGTCAAGAAACAAAAATCACTTGGTTAAGATAATCAATATTTAGCTGGTTTTACCAGCTTTTTATTTTATATTTTAATGTTTAACAATTTACTTTTATGTCATGAAAATAAATAATTGAAAACAATTTCATAATCTTAATGAAATAAGGAAGCTATCGATTAATTTTCATCATCTTCGCTTCCTTATAATTTTGTCTAAA
>JAHHTG010000075.1 GCA_020024765.1 Thomasclavelia sp.
GGTTCATATGCAATGTAGTGCACATCATCAGCGATAATGCGCTCTTTGATGACTTCAAGTTCGACTTTACTTGGTAAAGCTCCGTATTTGCTTAAACATACAGGATAGATTTGGAAGCCATAAGCTTTTTGCCAGTTACCAAAACTTGCACTCATCGATACAAACTTAATCGTACGATTTTCCTTTTTTAGACGTGTTGCAAGATTTTGATAAGAAGCGTCAAGACTGATTAAATCAGCTTGTAATTTATCAAAATTTTCTTTAAATGTCGCAGCCCCTTCAACATAATTTGAAGCTAAAACCTTATAGACATCTTTCGCCATTGAAAGCATACCAATTGGGTCCATCCACAACATTAAATCATTTTCATTTTGGTCTAATTCATCAAATAAGTCTGAGTTGTAATAAGGACTCTCAATATATGATTCCTTACCATCAACATAGACTAATGTATATCTTTGAAACTTATAAATCGCATTAAGTGTTGATAGATCAACTTCTTCAACACCAGTTTCAACGAATTCTTTACTATAGATATCAAGATATGGTTCTAAATCGCCGATATGAAAGAAATAAGTTGAATCTTCAAGAATTTCTTGATAATTGTCGACAAGACTCGAAGTTTGGACAATACTATCATTTTGAATTGAATAAGCTTCAACTTTGCCACCTGAAATACGGTCAATTAAATAACCTACTGGATAAACACTGTAAGCTACATATGGCTTAACACTTGTACAACCTGTGGCCATTAAAACCATCAAAGTCACAAGGAATATTTTAATAAATTTCTTCATATCTACATTATACCTTATATCTCTTATTTTTGTTTTTGAATCCGTGCGTAATAGATTGGTTGGCCAAGATTCACAAATTTTGTTTCATAAGCTGTTTTCACATCATCATTTTCATGACGATGATAATCAACACTAAATTCAAGCAAATCCCAATGGTCTCTTTGGAATTCCATAATTGAGAATTCAAATAGATCTTTATTATCTGTTTTAAAGATAATATCACCATCTTCTTTCAAGACACTTGCATATTTAGCTAAGTAACCACGATAAGTTAAACGACGTTTAACGTGTCCCTTCTTAGGCCATGGATCACTAAAATGTAAATAAATACGATCAACTTCTTTATCAAAGTAATTCGTTAAATTATCCGCATTATCAAGGATAACTTGGAAATTATCCAAACCTAATTCTTCGGCTTTCATCGAAGATTTAGCGACGCATGTCATATCTTTTTCAAAGCCAATATATAAAGTATCAGGATGTTGCTTAGCACTTTGAGTAATAAAGTCACCCATACCCATACCAATTTCTAGATATAGTGCATCAGCCTCATATTCTTTTGCCCAGTTACCTTTTAAAGATAAGTCACGGACAATATAACGGTTTTCATTCTCAATATATGGGTCAACCCATTTATGTTTGCGCATTCTCATATTTTTAGTTTAAGAAAGGATGATTACTCATCCTTCTTTTCTCTCTTTCCAAAGAAACGTTTTTCGCCAGCTTCTTTATTATTTTGGGAACCATGTTCAGGTTTTTCAGGCTTTGGAAGTAAATCCTTAGCACTGACATTAACACGGCCTTTATCATCGATTTCCATAACTTTGACCTTAACGATATCGCCAATCTTTAGGACATCTTCTGGCTTTTCAACACGTTCATGAGAAATCTTTGAAACATGTAGTAAAGCATCTTGGCCACGGAATAATTCAACGAATGCACCGAATTTCTCTAAACGAACAACCTTTGCATCGTAGATTTCGCCAACCTTAGCTTCACGAATAATATCTTCAATCATTGCACGAGCTTTATTTAATGCTTCGCGATCTGAATGATAAATAACGCACTTTCCATCATCATCGATATCAATCTTAACATTATCGCATTCTTCAATGATTTGGTTAATCATCTTACCACCAGTACCGATAACTTCACGAATCTTATCAACTGGGATACTCATAACAGTCATCTTAGGAGCGTATTTAGAAACTTCAGTACGTGGTTCAGAAATAGCAGTCATCATGTTAGCCATGATTGTTTGACGACCTTCATGAGCTTGAGCTAAAGCTTCCTTAAGGATTTCTTTTGAAATACCTTCAATCTTAATATCCATTTGTAGAGCTGTGATACCATCCTTAGTACCAGCAACCTTAAAGTCCATATCACCATAGTGATCTTCCATACCTTGGATATCACTTAGAATTGTATAGTGATCACCATATGTGATTAAGCCCATGGCAATACCAGCAACTGGAGCCTTAATTGGAACACCAGCAGCCATTAATGACATTGTACCTGCACAAATTGAAGCTTGTGAAGAAGAACCGTTTGATTCTAATACTTCAGCAACTGTACGAATTGCATATGGGAATTCATCTACTGAAGGTAATACTTGTGATAATGCACGTTCACCAAGAGCACCATGACCAATTTCACGACGACCTGGATTACCCATACGACCAACTTCACCAACTGAGTAAGGTGGGAAATTATAGTGGTGCATGAAACGTTTTTCTTCAACAACAGTTAAGTCATCGATAACTTGGTTATCACCTAATGGACCTAAAGTTGTAACAGATAAAACTTGTGTTTCACCACGAGTGAATAATGCTGAACCATGAACACGTGGCAATAAGTCAACTTGTGAGTTAAGTGGACGAATTTCATTAACAGCACGACCATCTGGACGAATCTTTTCAACTGAAATTAAACGTCTTACTTCTTCAGCAACGATTTCAGTGCAGTATTCATTTGATTGTTTAAGAGCCTTTTCGAGTTCTTTTTCGTTAGCGTATTCTAGACCTTCGAAATGTTCAGCAGCTTCTGCCTTTAGTTCGTCAATCTTACCATAACGTTCAAGTTTTTGTTTAATTGATACAGCTTCTTTGATTTGTTCTTTGAAGTTTGCATCGATGTATTCTTTGATGCTTGGATCAATTTCATATAATGTAACTTCCATCTTAGGCTTAGCGCATTTAGCGATAATTTCTTCTTGGAAAGCACATAATTTCTTAATATGTTCGTGACCAAACATTAAAGCATCTAACATAACATCTTCTGATACTTCTTTAGCACCAGCTTCAACCATGTTGATAGCGTCTTTTGTACCAGCAACTGTTAAGTTAATTAATGAATGTTCTAATTGTTCAACTGTTGGGTTAATAACATATTCACCATCAATATAACCAACAATAACACCAGCTACTGGACCATTGAATGGAATATTTGAAATACATAATGCAAGTGAAGAACCGAATAGAGCTGACATTTCAGCACTGCAGTCGTTATCAACTGATAATACAGTATTTACAACTTGCACTTCATTACGGAAGCCTTCTGCAAATAAAGGACGAATTGGACGGTCAATTAAACGTGCAGTTAATGTAGCATGTTCAGATGGGCGACCTTCACGTCTTAAAAATCCTCCAGGGATTTTACCTACTGAGTATAATTTTTCTTCGAATGATACTGTTAGTGGGAAGAAGTCAGTATCTTTTGCAACACTTGAAGCAGTTGCAGTTGATAAAACAACTGTATCTTCATAGCGAATTAAAACAGATCCACCAGCCTGTTTAGCGATTTCACCGGTCTCGACAGTAATATTACGACCGCAGAAATCAAAATTAAAAGTTTCTTTTGCCATTTATCTTTCCTTCTATATACTTATAAATTTTAACTAGTTTATTATAGCATAGTTAATTAATTATTAGTAATAATATCCCATAAAATAGCGATTTATTCGATTTTGATAAGTTTAAAAATTATCTAATATTTTCGCTTGTAAGCCTATTCAAATTTAACTATAATTTTATTAATTTAAGGAGGTCAAAAATGAAAAAAAGTGTAAGCATTACTGAAGGTCCAATTATTCGACCAATGTTATATTTCTTTTTCCCAATTCTTTTTGGTACTTTCTTCCAACAACTTTACAACACTGTTGATGCACTAGTTGTTGGTAATATCTTAGGTAAAGAAGCTCTAGCAGCCGTTGGTGGTACCACTGCTGTCTATACCAATATCTTCGTAGGATTCTTTGTAGGACTATCATCTGGTTCAGCTGTCTTAATTGCTCAGCATTATGGATCACGTGATATCGATGGTATTCGTAAAACTGTTCATTCTTCAATCGCTTTAAGTATTGTGCTTGGTTTTGCCCTTTCATTATTCGGTATCGTCAGTGCTAGATTCTCATTATCTTTGCTTGGTGTGCCACATGCAATTTTAGACCTTGCTACAAGCTATACAAAAATCTTTTTCTTAGGTTTAACTTTCCTTTTAATCTATAACATGGGATGTGCAATTCTAAGAGCAGTCGGTGATTCAAAGAGACCTCTATATTATTTGATTATATCGTGTGCGGTAAATATCGTCTTAGACGTTTACTTTGTTGCTTTCTTACATATGGGCATTGAAGGTGCAGCTTATGCAACAATCATTGCTGAAAGTGTAGCAGCACTTCTTGTAATTATTTCATTAATGGTTTCTGATAGTGCTATCAAGTTATATATCAAAGATATTAAGCTTGATATCGAAACAGCTAAAAATATTGTTAAGATTGGTTTACCAGCTGGTATCCAATCAATTCTATATTCAATCTCAAACTTAATCATCACAACAAGAATTAATGACCTAGGTGTTGATACGATTGCCGCTGACACAGCCTATGCTAAGATTGATTCAGTATACTGGATGATTAATCAAGCATTAGGTATCTCAATCACAACCTTCGTTGGTCAAAACTTTGGTGCAAGAAAGTTCGATCGTATCAAGAAAGGTATCAATAGATGGTTGTTACTTGGAATTGGTGTTGCCATAACATCAAGTACAATCTTCCTAGTCTTCGCCCCTAACTTCCTAGCAATCTTTAACCGAGATCCTAACGTTATTGCGATTGGTACTAAAATTTTATTCTTACTAGCACCATTCTGGTGTACGTATGTTCCAGTAGAAATTCTAGCTGGTGCTCTTCGTGGAATGGGCGATGCCAATATCCCAACGATTATCACAGCACTTGGTATTGTCGTAATCAGATTTGTTTGGTTAATGATGTTTGAAAGTTACTCACTAGAACGAATCATGGTTATCTACCCTATTACATGGGTTATCACAGGTACAGCTTTCTTAATCTACTATTACTCAGGATTATATAAGAAGAGTATTAAATCATTCTAAAAACTTAAAAAGGGCTTCAAGCCCTTTTTATTTTATATAAGTGTAAAATAAAAAATCAATTTCACAAATAATGTTTTAATTAAGATAAATTGTACCATAATAGAAAATTTTACTGCATTTATAATTTTGCTATATGAAACAAAAATCCATTTATGGATGTC
>JAHHTG010000076.1 GCA_020024765.1 Thomasclavelia sp.
GCATTAACATTTGCGCCCAATTCCATAAAACGTCCCATAACGTCTCCTTCTTCATCTTCAAAGACCTTATGTTCCATGAAGTGAGCAATGCCAGGATGAAAATCATAGTGCTTGCCATGATAATTTTGGTGAATATCAAGCGCACCATAAGGCGTGCCAAAAGCACATGCTGAACTAATGTAATCAGGTTTGTGGAAAATATAAACCTTTAAGCCATTAGGCATTTCTTCAAAATAACATTTTTCATCAATTTTAGGGTAATTAATTATTTCCATCTTGTGTACCTCTTAATACATAAACTAAACGACGCTTATAAGTTTTGGCAACTTCAGCAATATCTTCAGCAGTAACTTTTTCAATAATCGCAATAATATCTTCGATTGATTGATTTTTATGAAGAACATCTTGATTATGTAAGAAATTTAAATATGATTTCGCATCATCGCGAATCGAAAGCAGATTGTTAATAATATATTGCTTAGCTGCATTGAATTCATTTTCATTGAAATTCTTTTCAGCAATCATCTTTACACATTCATCAGTTAAACGAACAATTTCGTCAGCATCCTTATAACTAATCGCTGAAGAAACAACTGATAAACCTTCACCTTTATACACTTGCGAATTAATCGAATAACATAAACTGCGTTTTTCACGCACTTCAGTAAACAATAGCGAATTTGGCACAAGACCCAAGAATGCATCCATCACCATCCACTTATAATATTCATCTGTTTCATTAGAATAAGTCGTTTCATAGATAATTTTTAAATATGATTGTGACATTTCTTTTGAATCTTCAATCGTGCCAAAATCTTTTAAAGTTAGTTTGGCACGATAAAGTTCTGAAATACTTCGATCTTTAAATCCGAATTGTTTAAATTCTTTATATAAAGCATCCTCATCGATATCACCAATGACGTACATATAAATTGTACTATCGTTAATTAACGATGCATAAGCTTCTTGCAATAAATTCAAATCTAAACTGCTCAACAAATCACGACGATCAGCTAAGACATTCTTTAAATGATTATCTTCACCAATAATCGCAAGCGATTTTTGCTTCGCAATATACATTGGATCTTCAAGTTTTCTCAAAATTCTAGCTGCATAAAGACGTTTAAATTCATCCAATAAACCCTCGGTAAATAAAGGATTAAATAAGGTTTCCTTAATATAACGACATTGATCAGCATAAGTCATATCTTCTACAAACTTTGGGTTTAAAAATTGATAGTAATATGTAAATGTTTCTGTATCAAAGTTCAATTGACGATATGCATCTACAGAATTGCCATAAAGCATATTCTTAATAGATGCCATCTTTTCTTTTGTTGGATACAGTTTTGAGTATTCACCAATAATATCATTCAAGCAAATACCAGCTAAATGGTATTTTTCTTCATATGGTTTAACAAATTTAAATGCATATGTAATATGTTTGTATTTTCGAGTTGGAATAAATGTAACTTTAACATTCTTCGCTAATTCAAGCATGTTGTACCTCCTTAAATTAAAAAAACTCTAGGATAATCCTAGAGTTAATTATAGCATCTTATCGTTTACCCGCATCGTAAATTTGACCTTCAGCCTTTGGTGCTGCTGACTTACCTGAGAAGACAACTAAGGCAACAACAGTTAGGATATAAGGGAATGCAATGAAGAATTCACTTGGAATATTTGAGATAAGCGGAATGAATGATGCATATGTTCCAAGAGCTGTTGAGAAGCCGAAGAACAAACCAGCACCAAGGACACCCCATGGATTCCATTTACCAAAGATCAAGGCAGCAATCGAAATGAAACCAACACCGTGAATTGAAGCCGCAGTAAATTGAATACCAGAAGTTAATACCATACAAGCACCCGCTAGACCAGCAAGAGCACCAGAAAGTAAAACGCCAATCCAACGCATCTTATAAACATTAATACCAGCAGAAGCTGATGCATGCGGATTTTCACCACAAGATCTTAGTCTTAAACCAAATGGTGTCTTGAAGGCAACGTACCATACAAGCACAACTAAGATTAAAGCTATAAAGATTGTAGGATAAATATTCTTAAACATCATATCACCAAGTACAGGAATATCAGCTAGTAAAGGAACTTCTTTAACACGTGACAAACCAGTTCTAAATGATTCAGTTCTTTGTTTAGCAAATAAGATTTGACATAAGTAAACCGATAAACCAGTTGCAAGCATATTAACAGCAGTACCAGCAATTGTTTGGTCGGCTTTTAAGTTAATTGCTGAAACACCTAACAAAATTGAATAAATAGTACCAACAACAACCGCAATACCTAAACTGATATATCCTGCGTAAGCAGAAACACTAGGAATTTGTTCAAGGAAGTAACATGATGCCGCAGCTGAGAAAGCACCCATAACCATGATACCTTCAATAGCGATATTAACTACACCCGAACGTTCAGAGAATAATCCACCTAAAGCAGCAATAATGATTGGAGCAGCAACCAATAGAGCCGATGGACACATTTGAATAAAGATATTCATTATTTAGTTTCTCCTTTCATTTCATGGCTTTCAGTACGTTTGACTTCCATCTTTAGAAGTACATACTTAATAGCATTTTGTAATGCAACGAATAAGATAATTGATGACGAAACAATTTGGCTGACTTCACGAGGAATACCAGAAGTTTGTAAAATTGGTTCTGAAACCTTCAATAAACCAAATAACATACTTGCAAATAATGTTCCTAACGCATTACAGTTACCTACTAATGCAACCGCAATACCATCAAAACCATAGTTTTCAGTAACGGCTAAGATACGGCCATAACCGAAAGTACCTTGAACAATCATCGCTCCACCAAGACCAGCTAAGAAACCAGAAATCATGATTGATAAAATAATTGATCGATTAGCTTTAATACCGGCATATTGTGCGCCATCTTTGTTGAAACCAGTTGCACGTAGAGAATAACCAAAACTTGTCTTCTCCATGATAAACCAGTAAATAACTAAAGCCAAAATAACAATAATGAATCCCCAGTGCAAACGTGAGTGATTTGTAATACTTGATAAAAATTCGCTTGAGAAACTCATATTTGAAGGAATATCAACTGTACGGACCATTGTTGATCCCGGTAAAGCTTTAATAACATAGTTGGATGTATACATCGCAACATAGTTCAACATAATACCAGTAACAACTTCCGAAATATTAAACTTAACCTTCAATAGACCTGGCACAAAAGCCCATAGAGCACCACCAAGTCCACCAACAAATGCACAAATAACAGCGGCAAATGGTGTTTTGATTGGGCATAGAATAGCAAATGTAACTGCAAACAATGACCCCATAATAACTTGGCCTTCAGAACCAATATTGAACATGCCACAACGATAAGCAAAACCAATTGCTAAACCTGTAAGAACAAGTGGCATTGAAGTTACAAGGAATTCACCAGGATAACGAGCATTGAAATGACCACCAGCTTTGATACCTGTTGCACCTTGGAATAAACCTGTAAATAACGAAATTGGGTTACGTCCAGAAAGCGCTAGAATAACAACCCCTAATAAAATACCTAAAATAACGGAAATCACAGGGATTAGAATTTTTTCATATTTCTTACTCTTACTCATTAGATCCTCCACGCTTTCCACCGGCCATCAATAATCCTAGTTCATGTTCATTTGTTTCCTTAGAATTTAAGATACCAGTAATTTCTCCAGAGAACATAACAGCAATACGGTCAGACAATGACATGATTTCATCTAGTTCAAATGAAACTAATAAAACCGCTTTACCTTTGTTACGTTCTTCAACGATACGACTGTGAATATATTCGATAGCACCGACGTCTAGTCCACGAGTTGGTTGTACAACAATTAATAAATCGCTTGAACGATCAACTTCACGTGCAACAATAGCCTTTTGTTGGTTACCACCAGACATTGAACGTACAATTGTTTCAATACCTTGACCACTGCGAACATCAAATTCTTCTGTTAGACGTTTGCCATATTCATCAATCGCTTTATTATTTAAAATACCATGTTTTGAAAAAGGAGCACGATCATAATTATGAACGATATAATTTTCCTTAAGTTTGAAATCAAGAATTAAACCGTGTTTTTGACGATCTTCAGGCACATGAGATAAACCAGCATCATAACGTTTACGAACATTATAATGCGTAATATCTTGACCATTTAAAATAATTTGTCCAGATTCAACTTTGCTTAAACCAGTTAAAGCATAAACAAGTTCACTTTGACCATTACCATCAATACCAGCAACACCTAAAATTTCGCCACCTCTGATATCAAACGATACACCTTTAACAGCTTCTAATCCTCTGGCATTCTTACAGTGTAAATCTTTAACATCAAGAATGACATCACCCAAATCGTGATCTTCTTTATTCACCTTAAATTCAACATCACGACCAACCATTAGTTTAGCCATTTGTGCTTCATCAACATCAGCGACATTGACTGTATCAATAACTTTACCACGTCTTAAAACTGTGCAGACATCAGCGACAGCTTTGATTTCTTTTAATTTATGCGTAATCAAAAGAATTGTTTTGCCTTCATTCTTAAGATTCTTCATAATTTGCATTAATTCATCAATTTCTTGAGGAGTTAATACGGCTGTTGGTTCATCAAAGATTAAAATATCTGAATTGCGATATAACATCTTTAAGATTTCAACACGTTGTTGCATACCAACTGTAATATCTTGGATTTTCGCATTAGGATCAACTTTTAGACCATAGCGATCTCCTAATTCTTTAATTTTCTTAGAAGCGTTCTTAAACTCCATTAATTGAAGAGACTTCTTATTTTCTCTTCCTAAAACAATGTTTTCAGTTACAGTAAAAATATCAACTAATTTAAAGTGTTGGTGAACCATACCAATACCTAAGTCGTTCGCAATATTTGGGTCAGTAATCTTAACTGGTTGACCATTAATACGAATTTCACCTTTGGTAGGTTGATACATACCAAATAGAATTGACATCAATGTTGATTTACCGGCACCATTTTCGCCAAGTAGAGCGTGAATTGTACCCTTTTTAACTTTTATTGTAACGTCATCGTTTGCTACAATGCCCGGGAATTCCTTTGTAATATGTAGCATTTCGATAGCGTATTCCATAGTGTTCCTCCTCTTTTCTACAATAGAAATTATAACATAATTGTTTTGAGTTTAAGACCCAAAATTTAAAGCGTTTACATTGATTTAATTAAAAAAGCCCACATTTGAATTGATATGTACCCTCTTTACTGGACAAACCAGTAAGGAGGGTATTTTTTATGCG
>JAHHTG010000077.1 GCA_020024765.1 Thomasclavelia sp.
TGTTCAGTAATTCTAGTATTTTTGTTTTGACGCTTTGGATAACTTTGATTCTCTTTAAGTTTGGCCAAAGCTTTTTCTTTATTATCAATATCATTGCGATACCAGTTTGAGGCAATCGCATAGATAAAGTTTGGAATCAATTGGCGGTTACATTCGCGATATGCAAATTCAAGTAACACATTGATAACATCAACATTCAAATGATATTCCTCAGATAGTTTACCAATCAAGCGTTTATCATTAAAGGTTGCAGGCTTGCCTTGCAGTTTTTCAAAGAATGTCACATTACTTAAACGATATGGATCTTCAGATTCAACAGTAGTCTCAACCGCATTTTGAGCATTAAGGCAAAGATTCTTTAAATATCTCAAATCAAATGATAATGGTGAAAGTTTAATCGCTTTATTCAAGAATAAACGCATTTGTTGCTCGTCAATACCATAAGTATCAGCACATTCAACAATTGCCTTTAAGTTCTCGTAAGTTCTTAATGAAACTGGGAATAATGTACTAGAAACACTCTTTAAGAAATGTTGAATATCAAATATTCCTTTAATTTCAGCTTCACTTTGATCTTTAAATTCAGCAACATTATTAAAGATAACTTCTTGGTTTTGATTCCAATTCGCTAAAACATCACTTGCTAAACTATGATTGATCTTTTCAAATCCATCTAAATTAACCGAAGGCTTCATTAAACTTACAAGATAACGATAATGATCACTGCCAACCTTCTTTAATAGTAAGCGACCATAAACTTCATCATGAATTAATTCAGCATAAAGTTTTGGTTTCTTAACCACAAAGATTAATTGATTGTGATTTTGGTATGTATCAATTAAACCCACGGCTTCAAGTTCATAAATTAAAGTTTCAAAAGTATCAAGTGAAAAATTTAGTTCCACTAGTAAATCACTTAATTTGCGAAAAGAGGTTTTATCTTGATAAACCATTAATGTATAAAGATAGGTTGCCAAATGTGGTGTTAATTCATGATACAACAATACCAATGATTTTGTTTCTTCATTCGATAACTCGTTGCATCCAGTAATGCGATATTCATTACATCCTAACATTTTTCAACCTCCTTAATAATTCTCGATAATTCATCTTTTAAAGTTGCTAAATCACGATTATTCGCAATCGCATAATCAGCTAATTTTAATTTATCAGCAAGACACATTTGCGAAGCAATTCGTTTTTTAATCGCTTCTAAAGTTAAACCTCGTTCTTTTAAACGTTCAATAACTCTTTCTTCGCTTGCATATATCAGTATGCTTTTATCAAATAATTGATAAAAATCTGTTTCAAATAATAACGGTACTTCGACAAAAACTAATGAATATTGATTCATGGATTTAATCAATTCTTCTTTAATTAACGGCAACATAATTGTGTTCAATTGTGCTAATTGTGAAACATCATTAAAAACAATTTCACCAAGTTTTGTGCGATTGATTTGGTTTTTTTCAACGACTTCTGGAAAAGCTTTACTTATAGCTGAATAGCCCTTTTCACCTTCTTGTTGAAGTTGATGGGCAATAGCGTCACAACTAAGAACTGGATAGCCAAGTTCTTTAATCATTGCCATTACGGTTGATTTACCACTTCCGATTGTACCAGTAATTGCAATTCGCATTTTTAATCCTTTTGACATTTTGGACAGTAATAAGTGCCACGTTGACCTACACGTGTCTTTTCGATGATAGTACCACATCTAGGACATGGTTCACCTTCTTTGGTATGAACAAGTAGCGATAATTGGAAACGGCCAGTTACGCCAAGCGAAGAAGTATAGGAACGAATTGTTGTCCCTCCACATTTAATTGCTTCAGCTAAAGTTTCGTTCGTATATTTAATTAAATCAAGCATATTTTGTTCAGTTAATTCATTAGCTGGACGAGCAGGATTTACTCCCATCTTAAAAAGAATTTCATCGGCATAGATATTGCCAATTCCTGTCACAATCTTTTGTTCAAGAAGTACGGTTTTGATTGGTTTGCGAACTTTTTTTAAAAAGTTCTTAACATGTTCAAGATTAAATTCTTCACTAAATGGTTCAGGTCCTAAACCATGGAAATCATGATAACCATTACCATCATTAATTGGAATTAATTCCATTCGACCAAATTTACGGGTATCGTTATATCTTAAACTTGTACCATCGGTGAACTCGAAGATAATGTGCATATGTTTGGTAATCTCATCACCCTGTTTCATGACATAGTATTTACCTTCCATACGTAAATGTGAAACCATCGCAATATCATCGAATTCAAAGATTAAATATTTACCACGACGTTTAATATCGTGAAGTGTTTGACCTTTAAGCTTATCAACAAATGCATATTGGTCACCCACAATAATCGGTGCATATAAGACTTTAATATCGGCAATAGTCTTATTTAAAATCATTCCTTTTAAAGTATCGACAACCGTTTGGACTTCTGGTAATTCTGGCATAGTTAATCTACCTCATACCATGAATAACCCTTGCCTAATGAACTATCAAGGCTCACGTTTAATTTCATGGCATTTTTCATTCCTTCTTTAATTAATTCAATCATTTCTGTTTCTTCATTTAAATCAACATCAAAAATCAATTCATCGTGAATTTGTAAAATCAATTTCGAATTTAAATGACGTTTTTTTATTTCAGACGCAATATTAATCATTGCGATTTTAATTAGATCAGCAGCTGAACCTTGTACACGTGAGTTAACAGCGGCACGTTTGCCAAATTGACGGACCATATAAGCTTTTGCGTGAATTTCATCAATATAACGACGACGATTCATTATTGTATTCACATAGCCATGTTCCTCACAATATGCAATTGATTCATCTTCAAATCGTTTAATATTTGGATAAATTTCAAAATAACGACGTTTAAAATCCGCGGCTTCATAAACATCAATCATAGCCTGTTTTGCTAAACCAAATTCGCTAATCCCATAAACGACACCAAAGTTTATGGCTTTAGCTTTACGACGGATATTACTAGTGACTTCTTCACGATTTAGCCCAAAGATTTCCATTGCAGTCTTAGTGTGAATATCAACGCCATTATTGAAAGCATCAATCATCTTAGTTTCATTAGCCATCGATGCCAACATTCTTAATTCAATTTGCGAATAATCGGAACTAATTAAGATATGATTCTTATCACTTGCAGTAAATGCTTTACGAATACTACGGGCTTCTTCGTCACGAACCGAAATGTTTTGTAGATTTGGTTCTCTTGAAGACAGACGACCGGTTTGTGTAATTGTTTGTTGGAAGATAGTATGAATCTTTTCATCTTCACCAATGAAGTTACTTAAACCTTCAGCATATGTTGAATAAAGTTTTGAATACTTACGATATTGCATAATCAAAGGCACGATTGGATGATAATTTTCAATCTCTTCTAAGATTTCGACAGATGTCGAATGTTTACGATTATTGGCATCTGGTAAACCTAATTCATCAAATAAAACTTCGGCTAATTGTTTAGGTGAATTGATATTAAATTCATGTTTAGCATAAATATAAATATCATGGCTAATTTCTTCCATCTTGCTTAGTGTTTCAGCACTAATTTCTTTTAAAACATCTCTATCGCAGCGAATACCTTCGGCTTCCATGTCTTTTAAAACATAAGTTAAAGGTAATTCTAAATCATGATATAGATGCATAATTTGATTATCAGTTAAAGTTTTTCCAGTCTTTTCAATCAATTTATAGAAATTATCGGCGATAAGACCTGCGCGATTTGTTTGAGCTATTGTATCAACCATCTTTGGCTTACGAACTGTACCGTAAATTTCTTCGATTGATGATGGTAATTCTAGACTATTAGCGGTAAAGATTTTGTTCATGTCATCTTGACGATTATCAGCTAAGAATGTCATCAACATTAAATCATCACAATTCTTACCCACTGCAAAATGATGGAAAGCCATTGTATGTAAGATAAATTTTAAATTATATGTATAAAAATGTTCTTCACTCGCAATAAAAGCTTGCGCTTTTTTATCACTTAAGAAATCTTCAAATGGTAAATATTCCACCACTTCATCATTCGCAAATACTAGTCCTTCAATCTTTGAACCATAATATTTAAATTCATCAGTATCAAAATAAACGAAAGTACCTGGTTTTAAAGCCTTTTCGCTCACAAATTCAACACGTTGATATAGTTTCTTAGGTTCAGTATGTAAACTGTTATTGCGTTTTAAACTATACATTTCATATTGTGTATAGAAGTTATTAACACCTTCGTTATCAAGGTTTAAAGTTAGTTGTTCAAGGGGTAAATCAATCTCAACATCAGTTTTAATAGTTGCAAGACGTTTTGATAGATAACAGATATCTTTATCGTTGATAAGGTTCTCTTTTTGTTTACCCTTGAGTTCATCGATATGAGCATATAAACCATCGATATCGCCATATTTTTGGATTAACTTTGTTGCAGTTTTAGGCCCAATACCCGTAACCCCTTTGATATTATCACTAGAATCACCCATCAAACCCTTAAGATCAGCAACTTGATTAGGTGCAACACCCCATTCTTCTTTCAATCCATCATAGTCCATCTTAGCCATATCACTAAGACCTTTTTTCATAAGATAAACTGTTGTTGTATCATCGATTAATTGTAGTAAATCGCGATCAGAAGTTAAAATCGCAATATCAATACCTGGATATTTCTTAGCAACAGAACCAATAATATCATCAGCCTCGATATCATCATATTCAAGAAAAGGAATATGATATGCATTCAAATATTCGCGAATTAGTCCGAATTGTGGTACTAATTCTTCTGGAGCAGGACGACGTCCTCCTTTATAATTGGCATCAAGTTCATGTCTAAAAGTATGCTTACCCTTATCAAATGCCACTAAGCAATATTCAGGATGAAGCATATCCAAGGCTTTATTTAACATATTCGCAAAAGCAAAAACAGCATTGGTATAAACACCAGTGCTTGTTTTCATTATATTGCCATAACATGTTGCATAATAGCCTCTAAATAACATCGAATTGCCATCGATCAATAACATTTTCATAATTCTTATCTCGCTTTTTATTCAACGTCTAAATTTTCTTCAGGTATCACTACTTCGCCTTCAATCGTTTGATCACTTGTATTATCATCATTCATCAATTCAGTTGTAATATTTTCTAAGACACTTAAATTTTCATACATTAATGATAAGTAATCTTTATTATTAGCGATTTGGGAAGCTGTTAAAGAAGAAATATTGTTTAAATTAACTCTTGTTAGATTTAGTTCAT
>JAHHTG010000078.1 GCA_020024765.1 Thomasclavelia sp.
GTTCTCATTTTATGGTTGTTTGTTGCAATCGACTGGCCTTCAATCCTAGCACTAGGTGCCTTAGCTTTAGTTCCTGAATTAAAGTTTAGTTCTATTTTACAAGGGGCTTACGGCAATCAAACTTTTGTCTTCTTAATGTATACTTTTATTGTGACTTATGCGTTAAGCAAGACGACATTCATTAAAAGAGTAGCACTAAGTTTTATTAATAGTCCGATTGTGGCTAAAGGTCCATGGTACTTCGTGACTTTATATTTTGCATCAATTATCTTTGTGGGTTGTTTCATTTCACCAACAGTTTTATTCTTTGTTTATTTACCGATCGTTGAAGAAATTTATAGTTTATTGAATCTTAAGAAAGGCGATAAACTTGCGTCGATGTTGATGATGGGAACAGTTATTATGTGTGGCATCTCAAGTGGTATGACACCAATTGCCCACGTTTTTCCAATGATTGCGATGGGCTTATACGAAGACATGTACCAAGTGAGTGTTAATTACGCTAGTTTCATGGCAATTGCAATTCCTGTAGGTTTATTAAGTGCACTATTGAGTATCTTGATGTTTAAATGGCTTTTAAAGCCTGATATGAGCGCTCTCAAGGACTTTAATATTAAGAGCTTAACTGGTGTTGAAGGCAAATTAAATACCCGCGAGAAAGCGATTATTGCAATCTTTGGCTTAGTTGTTCTATTGTGGATTTTACCAGGTTTTGGCAAGGCTTTCCTAACAAGTGGTACTTTATATAATGTCTTAAAATATATTGATAGTTTTGGTACAGCGATGCCACCACTTATCGGTATCATTCTATTATCAATCATCATGATTGATGGTAAACCATTATTGAACTTTAAAGAAGCAATGTCAGAAGGTGTTTCTTGGCCAAGTTTAATTATGTGTGCAACCACTTTGGCTTTGGGTAGCGCTATTACGAATACAGATATTGGGATTACAACGTGGATTTCTACAAATTTAAGTCCGATTATTTCGATGATGAGCCCAATGATGATGGTTTTCATTTTCGTCTTGTGGTCAGCACTTCAAACAAATGTTTCTAGCAATATGGTAACTTCAACATTTGTGACAACAGCTGCTTTAGCAATTACTTCTGGAATTGATGGCATTAATATTGCTGGTGTTACAGTTTTAATTGGTATTATGGCTTCCTATTCATTTGCGACTCCACCTGCTATGCCGTGTGTAGCTGTGGCTTCAAGTAGTGGTTGGACCGATACACAATCAATGATGAAATATGGTTTTAGCGCTATGGTGATTGCGGTTTTAATTGCAACCTTCATTGGCTATCCAATCGCCCTAGCCATTCTATAATTTTTAATCAAACTGCTAAGTTTTAGACTTAGCAGTTTTTATTTTGGCATGTAATTCAATTCATAAATCTTAAGAATGATATAATCTAGTTAGGAAAAGGTGAACAATGAATCTAATTGAAATTAATGAAAGAATCGGCTATATTGCTCAAAATCACAATCCTTTATCAGCTGATATCGGGGTCATAAAAAGACAAGATAGCACTTGGCTTTTTGATGTTGGAAATGGTCCACAAAATATTGAGAGCTTAGATAAGACGTATAATATTGTCTTATCTCATTTCCATTTAGATCACATTGGCAATATTGCGAATCTTAAGATTAATATAATTTATGCTTCTAAAGAAACGTATAAGCATTTGCAAATAAGTGCCCGCGACAATTGTGAGATTGTGATTGTTGAAAATGACATCAATGTCGATGGTTTACACATTTTTCCAATTATATCTAGTCATTGTAAAGGCAGTGTGGGTTTAGAGATTGATGAAGAGTATGCTTTTCTTGGTGATGCGATTTATTGCAAATATTTAAATGGTAAGCAAACTTATAATGTTCAATTATTAAAATCGGAAATTGAAACCTTAAAATCGATAAAGGCGCAATATTTTCTTGTGAGTCATTATCGAGGCTTAATTCGGAATAAAGAAGAAGTCATTAATGAATTAGAAATAATCTATCAAAAACGAATTCCGAAAGAAAATGTTATTGTTTTAGGAGAACCAAATGATTAAACATGCATTCAAATATTGCGCTACACATAAGGCTGATGAAGCTTATATGCAAGATATGTGCAAAAAAGGTTGGGCTGCCACGAAACTGGTTGAAGGATTTTGGACTTTCGAAAAGTGTGAACCAGGTGAATATTATTATCGAATTTGTTACTTAAGGGGAATGAAGAACGAGGAAGTTGACATCTTAAAACAGAAATTATCATCAAGAGGAATCGAAATGATTTCTCGGTATTCTTTTTGGGGTATGTGTCGAAGCTGCCGACCATTTAGCCTTTATAATGAACAAGAGGAAACTGAAATTATTAAGAAAATCTATGCACCAATGCCAATTGGCGCCATTGTTTCGTGGATTATCTTTTTTGTCAGTTTGTATTTAGCGATTAAAGTTAATTGCTTATTCAATATCGCTACGGTGCTTGTTGGTATCTATGCTTGTATGTGTACTTGGCTTGGAATTTCTTACCATAGATTACTATCTGAAAATAATATTAATTAAAAAACAAGTCTCAATTAAGAGACTTGTTTTAAATAATGCCATGGTGCACCAGACAAGATTTGAACTTGCACGAGAATCTCACACGCCCCTCAAGCGTGCGCGTCTACCAATTCCGCCACTGGTGCATACGTTTTTATTATAAGTTCTTGCATGTATTTGTCAATGTGTTTATAATAGCATGGTATGGATTTCAAGAAAATTATTAATGTGGCGGTAATCGCCCACGTCGATGCAGGTAAAAGTACACTTGTCGATGCAATTTTAAATCAATCACACGTTTTCTCAGATCATGAGGAGGTTGAAGACCGTGTCATGGATTCAAATGATTTGGAAAAAGAACGTGGGATTACAATTTACTCAAAGAACTGTAGTGTTAAATATAAGGATTATAAGATTAATATCGTTGATACTCCGGGACATGCTGATTTCTCTTCAGAAGTTGAACGTATCATTAAGACTGTTGATACAGTTATCTTAATTGTCGATTCAGCTGAAGGACCAATGCCTCAAACACGTTTTGTTCTACAAAAAGCTCTTGAACAAAACTTAAAGCCAATTTTATTAATTAATAAGATTGATAAACGTGATGCACGTATCAATGAAGTAATTGATGAAGTATATGAATTGTTCTTAGACTTAGGTGCTAATGACGAACAATTAGACTTCCCAATTTTATATGGTATTGCTCGCGATGGTATTGCTCGCTATGAAGTTGAAGATACAAACACAGATATCGAACCATTATTTGAAACAATTGTTAAACATACTGAATTCTACCCAGATTTAACTGAAGAATCACTACGTATGCAAGTATCTGCTTTAGCATATGATGAATACATCGGTCGCATTGGTATTGGACGTGTATATAGTGGTGTGATTAAAAATAATTCGATGGTTAGCGTTTCAAATACTAACTGCAAGTTCAAGAATGCTAAGATTGCCAACTTATTCAACTATCAAGGCTTAAATCGTACTTCAGTTGAAGAAGCACAAGCTGGTGATATCGTTTTGATTAGCGGTATCTCTGATATTGAAATTGGTGATACAATCTGTGCTTTCGGAAAAAATACACCAATGCCTTCAATTGCTATTGAAGAGCCAACTCTATCAATGAACTTCATGGTTAACTCTTCACCATTCCAAGGTAAGAGCGGTAAATATGTTACATCTCGTAACATTCGTGAAAGATTAATGAAGGAACTTGAAGTTAATGTCGGTCTTAAGGTTGAAGAAACTGATTCAACTGATACATTCAAGGTATCTGGCCGTGGTGAACTTCACTTATCGATCTTACTTGAAAACATGCGCCGTGAAGGTTATGAAGTTGCCGTAAGTAAACCAGAAGTTATCTTAAAAACAATTGATGGTGTACTATGTGAACCAATGGAAGAAGTAATTTGTTCAGTACCTAACGAATATGCAAGTACTGTTATTAATAAATTAAACCTACGTAAAGGTATCATGGTTGATATTCAAGATGAAGGTTCTTATACAAAGATTATCTATCGTGTAACTACACGTGGTCTATTGGGTTATCGTAGTGAATTCATCAATGATACTAAGGGTGAAGGTGTTCTAGTTCGTAAGTTTACTAGCTATGAAGAATTCCGTGGTGAAATTCCAGGCCGTCAAAATGGTGTCTTAATTTCTTGCGAAAATGGTAAGGCTATGACATATGCATTATGGAATATTCAAGAACGTGGTCAATTATTCATTACTCCACAAACTGAAGTATATGAAGGCATGATTGTTGGTATTGCTTCTAAGAATATGGATATGGAAGTTAATCCAATCAAGAATAAGAAAATGACTGCAGTTCGTTCAACTGGTAATGATGAAGCAATGAAGTTAGTTCCACCTCGTGTTTTATCGCTTGAAGAAGCACTTGAATTCATCGATGAAACTGAACTAGTTGAAATTACACCGGATGCAATTCGTCTACGTAAGAAGTATTTAACAAACTTAGATCGTCGTAGATATTTACGTACTCTAAATAAGGGAATCGAAGAGAGTGAAGCTTAGGCTTCCTCTTTTTTATACAAAATCATGAAATGAACACATAATTTGAAAATATTTTCCTAAGTGTGAAAAAATTTCACATTTCTAACACAAACCTGTGGTTTAATATAGTCAAGCAAATGATAGTAATTTTTTTCAATATTCTCCTTATAATAAAGATCCGGTGGTTCCGGATTTTTATTTTGATAGACTTTAGTATATAATGTGATTAAGTTTGAAAAAAGGAGCGTTTAGATTCAATGGGTTTCTTTGGATTTGGATTTATGGAGATGATGTTTCCTATCTTCTTCACTTTTGTTTTTGTGATTGTTTTTGTGATGTTTGGAATTAGTTTTGTTCAAATGGCTAAACAACACCATCACAATCAAAATTCGCCAGAATTAACTGTATCTGCTGGTCTTGTTTCGAAGCGTGAACATACCGTTCATCATCATGACAGCATCTCACATACTTATTACTATTTAACTTTTGAAGTTGAAAGTGGCGATCGCATCGAACTACAAGTTGAGGGTGAAACGTATGGCCTTTTAGTGGAGGGCGATGTTGGCCGTTTGACTTTTAAGGGTACAGAGTTTATTGATTTTGTGCGTAAGTAGTACTCAGGTGCTACTTTTAATTTGGTTAAAATAAAAACCGCTATTATGATATGTACCCAGAATCCTGGACACATTG
>JAHHTG010000079.1 GCA_020024765.1 Thomasclavelia sp.
TATCTAAGGTATATGATAATGGCTTTAAAGCTGTTGATGACTTCAATTTAGATATTAAAGACAAAGAATTTATAATTTTTGTAGGACCATCAGGCTGTGGGAAATCAACAACCCTTAGAATGATAGCGGGATTAGAAGATATCTCTGGCGGCGATTTGTATATTGATGATAAGCTGATGAATGATGTTGAACCTAAGGATAGAGATATAGCTATGGTTTTCCAAAACTATGCACTGTATCCTCATATGACGGTTTACGAAAATATGGCTTTCGCTTTAAAACTAAGAAAGTTGCCTAAGTCAGAAATTGATAAAAAAGTTAAAGAAGTGGCACGAATTCTAGACTTAGAAACTCTACTAGATAGAAAGCCGGCGGCTTTATCTGGTGGTCAAAGACAACGTGTTGCCATGGGGCGCGCGATAGTTCGTAATCCAAAGGTTTTCTTAATGGACGAACCACTCAGCAATCTAGATGCTAAACTAAGAGTTCAAATGCGTACCGAAATATCTAAATTACACCAAAAGTTGGGCAACACCATTATTTATGTAACTCACGATCAAATCGAAGCAATGACTTTAGGAACGAGAATTGTTGTTATGAAAAACGGAGTTATACAACAAGTTGATACACCTAAGAATTTGTATCGCCATCCAGTTAATTTATTCGTTGCTGGATTCATAGGTTCACCTCAAATGAATTTTGTTGTATGTGATGTTTTTGAACAATTCAATAATATATATTTAAAATTCGAAAATAACGTATTGCATTTAGAAGGTAAACGTGCCGAAATCCTTAAAGAAAAGGGCTATATTGGAAAACGCGTAATGATGGGAATTAGACCAGAAGATTTGCACGATAAGAACCACTCATTAAAGGTTTATAAAGACATAATAAAAGCAAAAGTTAATGTTTTTGAACTGGTTGGTGCAGAAGCATATCTTTATTTCGATTGCAATCATTCAAACATGGTTGCACGTGTTGATTCGGATACCGAAGCAAAAGTTGGTGCAGAAGTTGAGTTGTATTTGGATTCAGAAGCTATGCACTTATTTGATTTAGAAACAGAAAAAAATATTATAGATTAGTCAATTTATTTAAAATATACCTGCAAACAAATAAGTTTTGCAGGTTTTTATTTAAGAATGAAGAAAATTGTTGAGGAAAACTAACAAATTATGTTTTTATTATTTACAATGTAAGCGTTTTCTTTTACAATGAATGTAGCTAAAATCGGAGGGAAATATGAAGAGAATTTTAACTATTTTACTTTCATTAACTATGATCTTAAGCTTAACAGCTTGCGGATCAAGTGATGAAGGTGAATCATCAACAAATGATGATTCTGCTACTTTGGTAATTTACCAAAACAAGGCTGAAGTTACAGCACCTCTACAAGCATACGCAGATGTATGGGGCGAAGAAAATGGCGTCAAAGTTACTGTTAAGACATGTACAGGTGAATGTGACTATGGTGCAGGTATGAAAGCCGACATTAATGCAGGCGAAGCACCAGACATTTTCATTATCGAAGGTGATAATGGATACGCTTTATACAAAGACATTATGGAACCATTAAATGATGAAGAATGGTTGCAACATACTGATTATGCATACGTTCAAGATGGTAACGTTTATGGATACCCAGTATGTGTTGAAGGATGGGGTCTAGCATATAATAAAGACATTCTTGATAAAGCAGGTGTAGATGTTTCTACATTAAATTCATATTCAGGTTATGCCGCTGCATTTGAAAAGATTGATTCTATGAAAGAAGAATTAGGCTTAACTTCAGTTGTTGCAATGCTAGCAGGAGATGGACAATATTGGGTAACTGGTAACCACGATTTCGCAGCATATTTATCAGCAGGACTTGATTCATCTGACAAGACAGTTATTAATGATGTGCTAAATGGAAAAGTTGATGCAGAAAGAATGCACAACTATGCTAAATGGGTAGAACTATTGTTCAATTACACAGACGATAAATTATTAACAGTTGGTACTTCTGATGAACAAATGATTGGTTTCGGTGCTGGCCAGTATGCTTTCTTACACCAAGGAACATGGGCTGAACACAATATCGAAACTGGTGGTGGAGAATTTGAAAGAGGATTTGCTCCTTATGGTTCATTAGGTGATGAAGAACTTGATGGATTATTCGTTGGTGCACCTTCTTACTACTGCGTAAACAAAGACTCAAAGAGTTTGGATTTAGCTAAGAAGTTCTTAAATGACTTATGCTTATCAGAAGCTGGACAAAAACTAGTTGTTGAAGAAATTGATTTAGTATCTGCTTTCTCTAATAATACATTTGAACCTTCAAGCCCATTACCAAGTTTCTTATTTAGTTGGGTTGCCGAAGGAAAACCAGCATATTCATTCACAAATCAATATTCAACTCCAGATGGATTTAACACAAATACTTTAGGTCCAATTTATCATCAATTAGCATTAGGTGAAATTGATTTGCCTACATTTGAACAATTGATGACAGAAGCAATTGCTACACTAGCAGAATAATTAGTTTCGAAAAGTAGACAGGTTATCCTGTCTACTTTTTTATAATATGGAGAAATTTATATGAAAAATAAATCGAAAAGAAAGCGTAAAGATCAATTAACTTACGCATTATTTGCGGCTCCTGCTGTTATAGCCTTTTTATTGGTTGTTGCGGTTCCGTTCGTGCTTGGTGTATGTTATTCATTTACCAATTGGACTGGTATTACACAGTCTGATTTGCACTTTGTTGGGTTATACAATTATATCGTTAGTTTAAAAGATGTACGTTTTCAATATTCAATTTTAGTTACAACGGTTTATGGTTTGTTAAATTTCGTTGTTGTAAATATCGTTTCTTTCAGTTTTGCTTTACTTGTTTCTAGCAAAATAAAAGGCAGAAATATTTACAGAGCAGGATTTTTCTTGCCCAATCTAATCGGCGGAATTGTATTAGGCTATATATGGCAATTCATATTTAATAATGTATTTATCTCTGTGGGTAAAACCTTAGATATTCAATGGCTTGCAAACACTTTCTTCTTATCAAGCAGAAATACAGCAATTATTGCACTAGTTATGACAAGCACATGGCAATATGCAGGCTACATAATGATGATTTATTATACCGCTTTACAAAACATACCTACAGATTTAATTGAAGCTAGTAGACTAGATGGTGCAAACGCATGGCAAAGACTAAAAAATATTATTATTCCCATGATTATGCCTGCTTTTACAATAACTTTGTTCTTAACCTTAACTAACTCGTTTAAAGCATACGATGTCATTCTGTCTTTAACCGGTGGTGGACCTTCTACAATGTTTAGAGGGCGTGCTATTAAATCTACGGAAGTTATTGCAATGAATATTTTCAATACTGCATCAGTTGAAAATTTAATGGCACAAGGACAAGCGCGTGCTGTAATGTTCTTTATCGTTTTGGCAATTATATCAATTGTTCAAACATCTATTACTCGTAAAAAGGAGATTGAATCATAATGAAAAAACAAAAATTAATTTATCTTCTTTTAGAAGTTGTTGCGATAGTATTATTTATTGTTTATATTTCACCGATTTTCCTTGTAATCATTAATGCAAGTAAAGAAACGGGACAAGTGATTCTGAACCCAATTGGAATGCCTGAGGATTGGGGATTGCTATGGGAAAACATTAAACTTGTTTTTTCTGATCCAGCTGTAAATTATGGAAAATCATTTATTTCGAGTGCAATAATAATGTCTTGTTCTTTAACTGTGATTATTATTATTTCATCTATGTGTGCTTGGTCTATAACTAGAAATAAAACAAAGATGTCAAATTTTATCTATATGATGTTTGTTGCTTCTATGGTTATTCCTTTCCAAGTTGTTATGTTTCCTTTAGTTTCATGGTTTAGAACTTTAAGCCAAGAGATAACTATCCCATTGTTAGGAGTGAATTTATTGCGTTCTTATCCCGGTATGGTCTTAGCATATGCGGGCTTTGGTATGTCAACTGCGGTTTTTATGTTTTCAGGATTTATAAAGGGAATTCCACATTCTATAGAGGAAGCTGCTGCTATTGATGGTGCCAATAAATGGCAAATTTTTGTTCATATTGTGTTACCAATGTTAAAACCAATCATAGTAACAATTACAATTCTGAATAGTATTTGGATTTGGAATGATTTTATGTTGCCTTTATTGATTCTTGGCAAGGGTAATTCAATTCAAACGTTGCCACTTGCTGTTTCAAACTTCGCTGGTGCATATACTAAACAATGGAATTTAATCTTATGTTCCACTTTATTAGCTATTTTACCAGTTTTGATTATTTTCTTATTCGGTCAAAAACACATTATAAAAGGTATGACTGACGGTTCTGTTAAATCATAATGGAAAGAATAATTTTAGATACTGATATTGGAAATGATATTGATGACGCATTTGCCCTAAGTTACTTGTTGAACAAAAACGAATGCATTATAGAAGGAGTCACCACATGCACAGGAGAGTCTAACAAAAGAGCATCGCTTTGTAAAAAGTACATCGAAATATCAAAAAAAGATATTGAAGTAGTTGCTGGTATTGAAGAACCTATTTGTGGAGATAACTTACAGCCCATTTGTCCTCAAGCGGCAATTTTAGATTGCGAAGAAACATATAGAAGAGATGTTGTTGAATTTTTATTTAACAAAATCAAAAAATATCCACATGAAATAACGTTAATTTGCATTGGTCCATTAACAAATATTGCTTTGCTGATTAGGTCTTACCCGGAAGTTACAAAACTAATCAAACGAATCATTCTAATGGGAGGTAAAATTGACACTACATTAGGTAAAGCATACCAACTAGATTGGAATTTTCTGTGTGATCCAATCGCAGCTAAAATTGTTATGGATGCAGATTTCGATGAAGTTGTTATTTTCCCGTGTGACACGACTTATTTATTAAAAAACGACAAATCATATATGCACAATAACCTAAAGGGTAAATATAAATTATTAATCGAAAAAATGTCTAACTATTGGTTTATGAATTTCGATTGTTATAGTTACCACGACCCCTTAACAGCAACATATATATTTAGG
>JAHHTG010000008.1 GCA_020024765.1 Thomasclavelia sp.
TTGTATAGCTTAGTTCATAAATCAATGTGTCCAGGATTCTGGGTACATATCATAACCGACGTTTTTTTATATTTTAATAATTAATTTTGTGACACCATTGAACAGCGACACAGCTCGGACCACCTTGAGCGATGAAAGCTGGTGACAAGTCAAATAATTCAACTTGCACATTTAAGGCTTCTTCAATTCGTTCTTTGATTTTAGTGGCTACTTCTAAATTATCGGCATGGGATACTGCAATATAGAAGTCACTGTTAACTCCTTTGGAATGTAAATATTCAACAATTTTTTCAACAGCTTTCTTAGCAGTTTTTTGAACACTATATTTCAAAATTGTCGTACCATCATCCGACAGTAACATTAAAGGTACAATTTTCATTAAGCCACCAATTGTGGCTGCAACGGTATTTAAACGACCACCACGTTTTAAGAAATCGAAGTCACTTGGAAGTAAAAATGATCCACCATTATGAATAGCGATATCAATCTTTTCTAAGATTGTCTTTGCATCTAAACCGTCGTGAGCCATCTTTAAAGCCTCATTAACGATATAACGTTGAGGTGCACACAAAGTTGTTGAATTAACGACATGAATATTAGCGCTATTCTCGCACATTTCTTTTGCGCATAATGCACTATGATATGTGCCACTTAAACCATGAGCCATTGTGATATCAATGATTTCGGTATCAGGGTCTATTGATTGGTAGGCTTCTACTTTTTCGCCGATTGAAGGTTGTGATGTTTTGGGGATGCCACCATCACGCACCAACTTAACAAAAGTAGCACTGTCCATTTCCTCAAACTCACGGTATACATTACCATTGATTGAAACATTTAGCGGACAAGAAATCAGTCCAATTTCCTTTGCCTCAGCAATGGAATATAAAGTCGAAGAATCACTAATAATTTGTACCATATAATAACACTCCTCTACGCTGTTAACTATACCTACCATAATACAATGTGTACTTAAAGTCAACTACATGAAGTAATTAATACTATTACACATAGAGTTGACAACTACATGATAGGGTGCTATTCTTTGAATGAATGAAAAAAGAAGACATTTTAAAGTATCATCTTCCACGTTATGAAGAGATTCCAGATATTGGTCTTTTCATGGAACAATTAATTTATTATCTTGAACATAATTTGTTGTTACTGGAAGACGATAAGAAAATTACAAAGACGATGATCAACAACTATGTTAAGCATGAGTTAGTGCCACAGCCGATTAAGAAACGTTACACTAGAAATCATATTGCTTATCTACTGGTTGTGATGATTTTGAAGCGTGTTTATTCATTGGATGAGATTGTTTTAATGATTAAGGTGCAAGTTAAGGCTTCTGATATTAAAAGAGCTTACGATATCTTTGCAGAAGAATACGAACGTTGTCTTAAGGCGATTATTTATGAAAAACCAATTGAACATATCGCTATTAATAATGCAGACCCGCTTGTAGTTAAACTATTGCGTAACACTGTGCAATCTGTTGGTTACCAATTCTGGGATAAGTTATATTTGGCTGAAGAACGCCGTAAAAGAGCAGAACGTTTAGCTGCTAAAAATAATAAATAATACATAAGATGATTAGTCACAAAGATTAGTCATCTTTTTAATATAAATAAAAAGAACTCCAAAATAGGAGTTCTAGTTAACACGAATTGTTTTTTGAAGATGGAAGGAATAGACATAAGCCTCAACTGGTAGGTTATAGCTTTCATTTAAGACTTTTGCATAAGCTTCAAGTTGAGCATGATAGCGATTGATGAATTCTTGCGCGACTTCTAAATTATCGGTCTTATAATCAATCAATATAATTTTGTCTTTGGCAACACTATAAAAGTCGATAATTCCATGAATGTTTTGATGATCTTTAACGTAATAGAATGGATATTCACGATAATAATCGTAGCTAATTGCTTCGGCATAGATTGGATCTTTAAAGGCTGATAAAATGTTGGTTTCTTGCTGAGGAGTTAAATGGTCATCAATCTTACGGATATTCTCGATTGAGACATCATTAAAGTCAATCAATTCCATCACTTTATGCATTCTTGTACCGATATCTAAGCCAAGATTATCTTCAAGTTCAAGTTCAATACTATTATGCGATAATTTTGAAGGTGTGAATTCTTCTACTTCGACTGGAAGCGACTCTTTATAAATCGGCATTTCGTGAATTGCTTCTTTGCTTGGTGCAGGAAGCGATAATCCTTGGAGTTCAATGCGTTTTTCTTGAAGATAACTTTGACCACCTAAACTCTTACAAGCTGCAATAATTAAAGGTGTAAAAGCTTTGTTTTTTAAGAAGAATGCCAAAGATAAATGTTCGTCAGTATCATAGTCAGTATCAATGAAGTACAATCTTTCAACAGCACGTGTTAAGGCAACATATAAAACTCTTAGATTCTCATTAAGTTCTTCAAGATTATCGCGATTTTGATTTGCAATATAGGCTAGCGATGTATAGCGGTCACCATATTTTTCGTTTGTGATATGGAAACCTAAACCATATTCATCACTGAAGTTGATATCTCCTTGCATATTACCTGATGCTGAACTGTTTTTAGAATAAAGAATAATGGTTTTGTATTGTAAACCCTTTGAACCATGAATGGTCATAATTTTAACCACATTATCCTCTTCGGAAATACTATAAGCCTTATCTTTTTGGCTTGCCGAAGACTCTTTGATGAAAGTTACAAGTTCTTCACCAGTCGTGATGTTGTAGGTACTGAGTTTTGTGATTAATAAATCAATATTTGAACGTTCGTTGATGTCAAGGATGTCGTTATAGACATTATTGATGTTGATAAAATAATCAATTAAACCAATTAAATCATTGCGGTTGAGCAAGTCACGCATCGCGAGATAGTCAGTTTTTAACTTATCGTCATCAATATTTTCAAAATTGTTGAGCGATAAATTGACTAAATCATCATCGGTATAACCATAAAGACATGAAGTTAAGATGCTGACTAAGGAAATTTTATCTTGTGGATTAATCAATAATTTTAAATAAGAAGTAAAGACTTCAATGATATAAGACAAGAAATAACCCTCATTGTCTTTGCAGAAACAAGGAATATTCTTTTCATCAAAGACTTTCTTAATCAAAGTCATTTCGCTGTTTTTGCGGACAAGAACACAGATATCTTTAAAATCTAAGCCTTCATTTTGGACTAAATCAATAATCCATTCGGCTAAGCCCTGGGTTTTGATTAAGTCTTTATTTTTCTTTTGGTCATCAGGCAAAGCGACTTTACCGAAGATGATTTCGTGCATACCTTGGCTTTGCTCAGGAACTTCAGCTTTTTGAGCATCTTTTTCAACGAAATTATGGCCATTAATATTCATGAGTTCATTAAAGACTTCGTTATTGAAAGTGACGATATTCTTTTTTGAACGATAGTTATCTTCTAGGAAGAGACATTCAAAATCATCACGTTTTGATAGAGCAACCATAATATCAGGTCTTGCCCCACGGAAACGATAGATGGATTGTTTAACATCACCAACTAAGAAGAGATTGTCATGAGCGATTAATGATGCCATTTTGTATTGAATATCGTTGGTATCTTGGAATTCATCGATTAAAATCTCTTTATATTGGTCACGATATGTTTTGGCAATTGCGCCGTCATTCATTGTAAGAATTTGATAGGCATAATGTTCAAAGTCGTTGAAGTCGATATATTCGTGACTTTGTTTATAATCTTGAAACTTAGTATATAACTCACAAGCTATATCTAAGAATAAGTTATTTAGTGGTTTGATACGTTGTTTGAGTTTAATGACTACACCAATTGGAATTAATTTCTTGGCTAAATTCTTGCCAATAGTTTCGGCTTGAGCACTATATTCAATGAATTCGGGATTATCATCACCACGAACCTTTTTTGGCAATTGTAGATTATTGTTTAAAGCATTAATTAATAATGCATAATCATCAATTTCTAGAAGGTTGATTAATTCTTGAAGTTTGATTTTTAAATCTTCGTTCTCACAATAGGCTGGTAAATCAATAATTTTGGCATAAAGTTCAATAAAGACTGCTAAATCGAGTTTTATGGCATCCACTAAACCCTTTAAAGTATGTGGGTTTACATCTTCAAGTTCATTGATTTCATGATCGTATTTTAAACTTTTAAGCCACTTAACGGGATCGGGTTTTTCATTGGCGTGATTTAAGACATCGCCAATAAGTTTTTCTAGTTCATCGAAGTTAAAGACGCGACAGCCTGTTTGTTTGGCTAAGTCTAAGAATAAATCTTTGTCGGTGTTATATTTTTGCGCAAAGATTTCCTGTAAAAATAAATGTTTAGCTTGTTTAGCAGTTGCTTCATCAATAAGGTTATTGCAAGTGTTCTTGGAAATGCCTAAAAGATAATAATATTGTTTTGTGATATCTAAACAAAATGAGTGAATGGTTGAAATTTTCGCATCAACAAGTTTTGCGAGTTGAAGGTTGAGATATGCCTTTTCTTCTGAATCGTCACATTCTGCAATCTTTTCCTTTAATGCCTTGGATAGACGATTGCGCATTTCAATGCTGGCAGCATCTGTGAAAGTCATCGCTATAATTTGGTCGATTGAGATTCTATCGTCTTTAATTCTCTTTAACAGCCTTTGAATAAGGACGAAGGTTTTACCACTGCCTGCAGAAGCCATAACCAGTAAGTTTTTACCAGTTTTATTGACGGCATCTTGTTGGGAAGGGCTAAGTTTTATTTCTGACATTACTCTTCATCCTCCATTTCTACTTTCTTTAGGCTTCCTTCCACAATTTCGGGAAGTTCTTTTAATTTCAAACCTTTAAAGTGACAAATCGCATGGTATTCACAATAATCACAGGCATTTTCGGTTGGACGACATGAAATGATGCCATTGCGTAATTCGTTTAATAAGTAGCCATAAATGGCTTTAATTAAGTCACGAGTTTGATCAAGGTCGATTTGTTTCTCGGCATATGTATTTTTCTTACGACCAGTTTGAATATGTTGATAACTTAAATCAAGTTCTGGATCATCCACATAAACAAGCCCAGTTAGACGATGTGCCTTTAAATAAGCATCAGCAATTTCATCTTCAGTTGGGAATTTATCAGTGATACCTTTTGTCTTTGTGTAACTATAACTTACAACTGGTGTCTTCTTATCAGTGATATTTAGATAGAATTGACCCGAAGGTTGTTGAGATGTTTTTTCTTGATAAATTAAGGCATAAGTTAATAATTGTAACTGTAAACCTTGCTTAACAATTTTTTCATCTAAGGTATGATCTGAAGTTTTATAGTCGATGATTCTAAAGAAATTAAGACTTTGGTCAACGCGGTCGATAATGCCACGAATTAAGATTTTATCCAAGCCATCATCATAGAAGACAACGTCTTGAAAACGATATTCACACTCTATTGTTTTGTAAGGTGTATTCTTTTCAAACGACTCAATAAACAGCATCTCTAATTTGATTAAGCGTTTAATTCTTTCGAACATCGCATCATTAAGTTCATGTTCGTGGGGATAAAGTAAAGCATATTTAGCACGATATGGCGCTAAGATTTTTTCAATATCAGCATCACTTGCTAAGGCATAGTCTTTGCCTAATTCTTTTGTGAGTATTTCGAAGACTTTATGGATAATCGTGCCAGTTGCAGCTGGATCACGGTCTGTTAATTGTGGTGTTGATAAGTTTAAACCACGATTTAAGAAATATGTGTATGGACAACGGAAGTAAGTTTCAAATGAAGAAACAGAACCTTTTAATGTGTGATCTTTAAAGAAGGCTTGTCTAGCTGAAACGGGCGAAAGATGATGGTTTGGTTGATTCATTAAATTATTTTCGTAAGTAGGTAAATCTTTATAAACGGTTAAATCAGTTAATGTTTTTTCAAATTCATTACTCTTGCCATCGATTGTTGAACCCGGGCATAAATAGAAAGTTCTTAAAGTTTTATTCCAACATTCATGAGCATGAGTTGCATGTGCTTGATAGCGTTCATCGATACTTGGGAATGATGTATTTTCTAAAATATGTTCATTCAGGAAGCCTTCACGACCTTTAAAACCAGGATAGTTTTTAACATTCGGATTAAGGACAAATAGTTCTTTTTTAGCGATAACTTGTTCATTGAAGTTCGCTAATAATAAACCACGTTTTGGTCCACTGAGTTTTAAATTTAAAAGTTCAGTGCGATAGAATGGATAGGCTTCGCTTAAATTATTACGATACTTTTCGATGATTCGTTTAACTTTGACGATGTCTTTTGAATCATCTTTAATTAAATTAAATGTATATTGGGTTGCTTCATCGAATGTTTCACAAGCCAATAAATCTTCAAGAACGGGAATATAGGCTTCTAAAATATGGTTATAAGTTTTTTGAAGGTTTAAATAGTATTTATCTTTCTTTTCGTCGATGAGTTCATTTTCTAAACCATGATAGGGTTCAAGTTTAAATTCATCCAAATGTTTTGAGATGAATAAACGTACGGCTAAGCTATTATTTTGTTTAAGTTTTAAAGCATTAAGTGAAACAAGATGCATATAATTCTTGGCATCAGGATCTAAATAGAAATCAAGAAAAGCCACCATCAAAGGTCCTAGATAGGACTTGATAGTTGGTGTATTTGTATAAGTTGGTATGTGGTAACGTTTGAAGTTGGTTTGAATTAAATCAATTTGATCGCTGCTACAAATAATCGCACAATCGTCGAGTTGACACTTTTGATTAATGATATAAGTTGCGATCTTATCAATACCTTGACGATAGTTTTGAGTCTTAATTTGATAATCTTGGTGTTCAATATTATCGGCACTTAGTCGATAAGTTTTGGCACCTTGGCTAAGCATGCGATTGATAATATGCTTTTGAAGATAATAAGGGTAATAACCTTCAACGACATAAAAGCCTTCAAAGTTTTTGCTGAGGGCTTTTTCAAGTAATTCAATCTTGAGATTTGGCAGTGCTTGAAGAATCTTTTGATAGTCGGAATGGAGAGTTAAATCGTTCGGGTTAATATGATATAAGTCGCATAAATAGCGGTTTTGAATGGCTTCTTTTAAGAAGGATACATCATTGATACTCTTTGATAATTCATTAAGTTTCAAATCTTTCAGACACTCATAGATTTCATAAGTATTGAGTGGTTTGTATTCTAAGGTATTGCGAATCCACTCTTCTAAAGTGATGATTTCAACACCGAAAATACTATTCTTTCCATCAAGTAAACGATTAATTAAAATATCTTTTAATTCACTGTGACAAATATAAGTTTTCATGGCTTAATTATAACATTGCCAACTTTGATATAAAACTAATCTCTGGTAGGTAGTGTATTATGATTTAGCTAACTTGAATGTGGTATACTAAACCTAATGAAGATACAAATTATTGGCTATTCAGGAGCAGGCAAATCCACATTGGCGAAACGTCTAGCTGAACATTATCAAATTCCATATCTTTACATGGATAGTGTGAAATTCTACGATAATATGCAAGAACGTTCCGTCGAACATCAAAATACGGTGGTAAAAGAGTTCCTTGAACAAAATGAAAGCTGGGTCATTGATGGTAATTACTATGACATTGCCGAAGAACGCTATGAACTCTGCGATGAAATCTATTTTCTTGATTATTCGCGTTGGTTTTGTCTGAAAGAAGCGCTAAAGCGTTTTTTAAAGGGGCATAATCGTTTTCGCGAATCCTTGGGTTGCGTGGAATCGTTTGATATGAGTTTCTTTTGGTGGATCGTTTATGAAGGACATACACCATATTGGCAAAGGGAACATTTAAAACACATGCACATGTGTAAGAATTATCACCATTTCAAGAAACGCAAAGAATTATTGGCTTATCTACATTCCATCGGAATTGAAACTGAATAGTTGAATAGAAGGAGAAACAAAATGAAAAAGAAACCGGTTGTACTTGTTGTAATGGATGGTGTTGGGGTTTCTAGCAAGAGCGAAGGCAATGCCGTTAAAGCTGCGTTCACTCCTAATTTAGATTACCTTTTAAAGAATTGTCCAAACACAACAATTAAAGCTCACGGTACTGCGGTAGGTTTACCAAGCGATGGCGATATGGGCAACAGTGAAGTTGGTCATAATGCGATTGGTTGTGGTCAAATTTATTCACAAGGTGCCAAATTAGTTAATGAATCAATTGAAAGTGGCACAATCTACCAAAGTGAAACCTGGAAAGCTCTTATTGAAAACGCTAAAGGACATACATTACACTTCTTAGGACTATTGAGTGATGGTAATGTCCATTCGAATATTAAACACTTAAAAGCCATGCTTAAAGAAGCTAAGGCTGAAGGTATTACACGTGTTCGTCTTCATACATTGATGGATGGCCGTGATGTACCAGATACTTCAGGCCTTGAGTATATCGATGATATCGAAGCATGCATGGCAGAATTAAATGATAGTAACTTTGACGCTAAGATTGCCTCAGGTGGTGGCAGAATGTATATCACAATGGATCGCTACGAAGCAGACTGGCCAATGGTTGAACGTGGCTGGAATGTCCATGTCCATGGTGAAGGCCGACATTTCCATTCAGCAACTGAAGCAATTACAACTTATCGTCAAGAACTTGGCTGCAATGACCAAGACTTACATGAATTCGTTATCGTCGACGACAATGATCAACCATTAGGTGTGATGCATGACCATGATTCGGTTATCTTGTTCAACTTCCGTGGTGACCGTGCTATTGAAATATCTAAGGCATTTGACGAAGGCGATTCATTTAATCACTTTGATAGAGGCGTTAAACCCGATGTAATGTATGCAGGCATGCTTGAATACGATGGTGACTTGCATATTCCTAGTAAATATCTAGTTGTTCCACCTTCAATTAAGGACACAATGTCGGAATATCTAGTTCAATATGGATTAAAATCATACGCAATTTCCGAAACACAAAAGTACGGACATGTAACTTATTTCTGGAATGGCAACCGTAGTGAAAAATTCTCTGATGAACTTGAAACTTGGGTTGAAATCAAATCTGATGTTGTGCCATTTGATCAACGTCCTTGGATGAAAGCTGCTGAAGTAACTGATAAATTAGTTGAAGCAATTTTAGCTAATGAAAATACATTCTATCGTGTTAATTATCCAAATGGCGATATGGTTGGCCATACTGGTAATTTTGCAGCTACTGTCATCGGTGTTGAAACTGTTGACTTGTGCTTGAAACGTTTAATGGATGCTTGCGATAAAGTTGATGCAACATTATTAATCACTGCTGACCATGGTAACGCTGATGAAATGTATCAACCTCGTAAGAAAGCGACCGATCCTTTCAAACCAAAGACATCACATACATTAAATGCTGTACCTTTCATTATCTACAATAATCATGAAGTTACATTAAGAGATGGTCACTTTGGTCTAGCGAATATTGCCCCAACTGTCTTCACATTGTTGGATTTACCAATTCCTGAATCTTGGGAAGCACCAATGATTGATATTAAATAGAAAGAATTATAATAAAAAACTCGTGGTATTACACGAGTTCTTTTTATGTTTGAATAACTAACTAAGTTTTTCATTAATTGACTGCAGCAATGGTCGATGGTCAATTGTTTCTGATAAAGAAGGATGATTTTCTAATAGTTTAAGATAAGCATCGATATTATCAAGAGCCTCAAAATCTTTACCTTCACAGTGGTATAAGTTTGCAATTTCGAAGAAGTTCTTCGCAAGTGCTAAATCATCAAATTGAATATAGATTAAATGATAGTTAATTTCATTAAGAATCCGGATAGCACTATCATAATCATTGATTTTAAGGGCTTCATTGACTTTTTGGCTGAGCAACTCTAAAGTCTTATTTTCACGCATGTTAAATAAAGCTTGATATTCGTTGGCGTGGGTTAATAAGAAATACATAAGACTTTGAAGTTCGTTTAAACGTGATTCATAAATTGTTTGAGCTGTTTTATTTTCATGAATTTTTAAAAATTGTTTAAGTGTGGATAAATCGCCTTGATTGAAAGTTTCTTCATTGGCTAATTCAGCATATAGAGGTTGATCATTTTGTAGGCGCATTAATAAAACTAAGCTGATATTAGGGTCATTGAGTTTTGACAAGGCTTTGAAATAATCGGGATCTGGTTTTAAATTGCGACTCTTGACTAAATCTTCTAAGTAACAGGCAATAGTGTAATTTAGAGCTACTAAAGGACCGTGGAAAATAATGACGTTTTCATAACTTAAAGTAATGAGTAATTGTTCCTTGAAACCCAGATTAATAAGTTGGTCTTTAGTGAAAGTAATTTCACTAAAGAAATATAGAAGCTTCATCAATTCATGAGTACGATGATCAAATTTCTTGGTTTTAAAGATGACTTGGCCATTTCTTAAATGGAGTCCAAGATTTTCATCTTTCTTGCGAATTTCATTTAAGTAATAAACAATATTTGAACTTAAAATAATAGGTTGATGACGATATTTTAAAGTCTTAGCAACCAATTTAATTAAACCAGGATTACCGCCAAGATAAGGCAATAGTTCTTTTAAATCATTTGAAGCTTGGTCGCTTAGTTTCTTGGCATAGCAGTTATTGAATAAATCGTAGGCTTCTTCAAGCGCTAAAGGTTTCATATGGATGCTGCCCTTAATGCGAGTACTTGTTGTTAAGATTAATTTAAGATTAAGGCTTAAAAGATATTTCAACCATGGGTCATCTTCGACAAATTGATAATTATTCACAATTAATAAGATTTTATCTAAGGCTAAAGTTAAATCTGCCATTAATTCATTAAAAGGGGCATTAGAACTTTCAGGATTCACAAAGTTAAGATTTCTAAAAGTCTTTGGCCATGATAATTCGAAGTCAACAATTTGAATATTGGCATATTCAAAACGATGATTATAAGTGTAGTGATAAGCTAATCCTCTTTTACCACTACTGCGTTCGCCAGAGATAATGGCCAACTTATTCTTTTCAAGCAATGTGGATAGTTGCTTATATTCCTTGTGATGACCATAGAAATTATGCATATTCAAGGCCGGTGAACATAAAGTGTGTTTAATTTTCGCAAAGTCCAAACATTTCAATAATCCTACCAAGAGCTTTTCATCACTAAAACGCTCTTCTAAATGGCATAAAGTGTGGTCGATGATTTCCTTAATCAATTCTTTTAAGCGCCAGTGAATTCTTGGGTTATATAAATCTTCTAGACGTTCTTTAAGAATGACACCTAAAGCATAGTTATCAATAGTTTCATTGAAAGAGGCAGTTTCACCTTTAATAACTTCACAGGCCAAATATTTATTATTGAGTTTACTTAAATCATATTGATGAGTTACGCTTAGGCAATCATAATCCAAAAGACTTAAATAGTTATGGCCGTAATAACTTCTTAAAATAATGTTCTTAGGGTCGAGATTGAAAATGAGATAACCTTGGTCGTGAAGCGCTGAAGTTAAACGCACCAATGATAATAAGTTACTGATTAGTTCTTTAATTGAAGTTTCATGAATTTCTTTATAATTTATCGCATGATCAAAGTTTTCGACAATGTATAAAGTATTATATTCATTAGAATCGATGATGATGGGAGCCTCGTAATTTGGCAACCAATTCGAAATATCAAGAGGCAAAATCGTGTTATAGATTGCGCTTGTTTTTTGATAATATGCACTTTTTAGTGCCTTAAAAGTTTCATCATCGCTCGTAATTAAGATACTATCATTGCGGTCGATCGCAACTTCTTCCGTTAATGGATAAAACTCTTTGATAAGATATTGGTGTTCTTCACTTGTTGCTAGGTAGACTAAAACCTTCTCAGTTAATGTGAGAAGTTTTTCAATGCGATATTGATGATGATTAAGTGTTAAGACATCATCAGATTTGAGAAATTTACGGAAGTCATTCATCAATTTAATTATACCATGAGTCAAATTATGCTTAGGTGGCAGAAATGAAAAATATTGGTGATAGATAAAAACTAAACTATAATAGAAATATGAAAGATCGATTCTTTGATTTTTTAAATAGTACCGTTGGGTCAATTGCGATTATTACGGTAGGAATTATTTTGATCATTGAAGCCAATTTTACGATGCCATTCTCACGTGTGATACCGATTGGCGCATTTTTAGTAGCGGCTTTAGTACATCTTTTAAATTTGGTCTTTAAGAAAGATACACGTTGGCGTCATTTCTTTTTCTTGGCTTTTTACTTTATCTTGAGTTATTGCATCTATCAATTTCCGGATGGTTTTGTCAGATTTAATGGTTATATTGTCGGAATCTACGCCTTGATTAATACCATCATTTGTTATATCGACTATTTTGTGAGTCGTGAGAATCATGATCCAGCATTATTTAGTAAGCTCATCAGAATTGTTATTTATGGTTCGTTCTCGGTTGCCTTATTTATCATTCCTTATCGTAGCACATCGCTTGTCTTGGCGATTGCGGGTGTTTATTTAATTGTCTTTGGTGCTTTAACGCTTATCAGTAACCTTAAATCATTGGTCAACGAGAGATTTAACGTGGCCATTTCAGTTCCAGCACTATTGAGTGCGATTATTCCAGTTGGTTTATATTTTAGAATTCACGATAATCGTGAGGTCTATGATAATCTTGATGATAATCCTTACGATGATGAAGTGGCACCACTTGAAATCAACATCTATGTTCAAGGCAGCGGTTTTGAATCGTTTGGACATCTTGATATCTCGGTTGATGGCACAATTTATTCTTATGGATGTCATGATCCTAAAGGCCGAACTTTAGGTGGAGCAGTTGGTGATGGTGTGTTAATTAAAGTCAAACGTTCCGACTTCTTAGAAAATGCTATGAAGACGAAGAAAACGATGATTTTTAACTTTAGTTTAAATCCAGATGAGAAGGTCATGAATAATATTCGTGAGCGTTTAAATAGTTTAATGAAGAACGCAGTTCCTTTTAATTGCGAAGCAAAAGAACAGGAATTGAAAGGCGAAGTTATGACCGCTGATGATTATATTTCTGATGTCTATAAAGATACCCATTGCGAATTATATAAGTTTAAAGCTGGGCGTTTTAAGAAATATTTTGTATTCACCACAAACTGCGTACTGTTGTCGGATTATTTGATTCGTAATGATGAAATCGATTTATTGAATATGAGCGGTATTATTACCCCTGGTGCTTATCTGAATTATTTATTTCAACTCTACATTAAAAAAGATTCGATTATTAAACGTCTAAAGATTTATAAGAAATCGCCCAATCATAAAGAAACAACGGTTTAAAACCGTTGTTTTAGTTTGGAATCATGGAGTTAAGTTTATCAGCTAAACTACCAATGATTTCTGCTGTTTTCCAATCATCATCAGGATTAGGTTTACCATCACTGTAATCATTTTCTTTGTCGTAAACTTGTTCCATTAATTCGACGGCTTCAATCTTGGAATAGTCGTATTCTGGATCAAATGGAATGCCAAGTTCGCTAAGAAGTTTAATTTCATCAGCTAAAAGTTTAATTTTCATACCTTGCCTCCAAAAATTTATGATGTAGAGAATGATGATGCACATAGCATCTAATTGTTACCTATATTATGGCACATTTTGTCTTAACTTCAAGAAGAGGGCTTAGTTTAGCTCGCGGCATGATTTTCACACTGCAAAGGATTAAGTGTTTAGAAAATCTTTTAGATAGTTAGGAGACAAAGCTATGGATTTTTGTGAAAACCTTTAAAGTTTTATTTGATTTAATTCAACGATAGATTTTAATTCTTTTAAAGAATGGTAATGATAATAGGAAATATCACTTCAAGCTCTTTGATATGGTAGGTCAACAATCTTGCACAATTTGGGCATTTTTGGGCAAGAAAGACATCTAAAAATTTTAATCTTGTCGTTAATTGAAGAGATGCTGTGTTTAGACATTAAAAAAGACCATCATTGATGATCTTTGTATTGCTTACTTATATTTTGTGAAACGTGATACGTACGCGTTAACTTTTTCGTAATCAGTTTTACGAGCGAAGTCACAAGTCTTGAAACATAAGAATTTGTGGCTTGTGAACTTGATGAATAAGTACTTTTCAGTTCTTGTTAATTTATTGCTCATTGCGTCACGGTAATCATATTTAGTTTCTTCACCATTTAAAGTGTTAATAACGCGGCAATATAAATCATAGAAATGAACTTCATAATCAATTTTATCAACGCCGAATTGTTTCTTAGTCTTGTGTTTCCACATCATTCCTCTAATGATTGGGAATGCTAAACCAACTAGGGCTGATAATGAAATTGCTAAACTCAATACGAGTACTGGCATACCAGTCTTATCAAGGTTGATGATATTGTAAATTGCCATAACACCATAGATAACGAATAGAATACCGTAGAAAATTGCGAATCCTTGTTGAGCAAGGAAATAACCTGTCGTGATTTCGTTAAATCCGACTTTTGTCTTACATATAACTTTTGCTTCCATGAGTATAATTATAATGATTTAGATGTATATTTAAAGTCCAAACCCTTTAAACTTCTGGATATGTGGTAAAATATTACAATAAGAAGGTGGAACAATGGAAAAACAACAGTCATCCCGTACAATTTTTACAGGCAAAGTCGTTAAACTTGTGGAAGACCAAGTCTTAATTGATGACGCGAAATTGGCGACTAGAGAAGTTATTCAGCACAATGGTGGTGCATGTATTGCACTAAAGAATCAAGAAGGTAAATACTTTTTGGTTAAACAATATCGCTATGCGCAAGGGCGTGATATGTTGGAATTCTGCGCTGGTAAACTGGAAAAAGGCGAGAATCCAATGCAAGCTGTTATTCGTGAAGCATCCGAGGAATTGGGGTATAGTGTTAAGAATTTAGTCTACCTTGGGGAGATAATCCCAACCTGTGCATATTCAACAGAACATATTCATATGTACTATGGAGAAGCAGAAGAATATGTAGGTACGCACTTCGATGAAGACGAACGTATCGAAACTGTGCCCATGAGTTATGAAGAAATTATGCAAATGATTAAGGATAATCAAATTATTGATGCAAAGACGATGTGTGCAATGCAAAAAATTGCATTATTGGGTCTTGCCTAAGCCATAGATATCGCTATAATTATTTGGTAAATTAATTGAAGGATTTAAGACATGACAAATAAGAAAATGGCAATCAATGCAATGATTGCGGCAATTTATACAGTTTTAACAATTGCGCTCATGAACTTTGGCTTTGGCCAAATTCAAATTCGAGTTGCAGAAGTCTTGTGTATTCTATGTGTTTATCGCAAAGAATATATTTTCCCAGTAACCTTAGGATGTTTTTTATCAAATCTCATTGGGGTAATGATGGGTGTGGATATTATTGGTTGGATTGATATTTTATTTGGAACATTAGCGACTTATATCAGTTTAGTTTTGATGTATCGCTTTCGTGATATTAAATGGTTTAATCGTCCAATTTTATCTTATTTAATGCCGGTACTAATGAATGGTTTAGTTATTGGTTCAATGTTGAGTTATGTCATTATGCCAGACCAATTTTTGATGGGACTAGCAATTAATGGTGGATATGTTGCGTTTGGAGAATTAATTTCTGTGGTGGGTTTAGGTATTTTACTTGAGAAGCCAATTGAAAAGATTGTCCAAATCTTAGAAAAATAAGAGAGGGTTTGTATTGTATGAAGAAATTTGCACTAGAAGACTTTGAAAAAGTGGAAAACTTAGAAGATCAAATCGAAGATAATGGTACTTGTATTTTAACAAGCGAAGGTGAAGACAAATTCATCTTACTTGATTACCGTAAATATTCATTTTTAGAGAAGATGCTTGATGATGAGAATGCGGGTAAACTTCCTGTAATGCCAAGTGAACCACTTGCCATTAAGGTTGTAACGGATGATGATTTATCTGATATTACTGAAGAAGAATTTGAAAAAATTAAGGAACAATTAATTGATGCGCTAGAGGCATCTTTGTTTCATAAAGATAGGGGCGGTGACTTGAACTAATGGCTAAGGGATTATTTATTACATTTGAAGGACCAGATGGCTGCGGGAAGACAACTGTTTGCCGTAAAGTTTGCGAAAAATTAATGGAAGAAGGATATGAAATCGTTCATACTCGTGAACCAGGTGGTGTTGGAATTGCCGAGGAAATTAGAGATGTCATTCTTAACCCGGAAAACACAGCAATGGATGCTCGTACTGAAGCTTTATTATATGCTGCAAGCCGTCGTCAACATTTAGTAGAAAAGGTCATCCCTGCTTTAGAACAAGGCAAGCTTGTATTATGTGAACGTTTCGTTGACTCTTCATTGGCTTATCAAGGCTATGGCCGTGAAATTGGTTTTGATCAAGTTTTAGCGATTAATGAATTCGCAATCGACGGTTTATTCCCAGATTTGACATTATATTTAGATATTGAAGAAGAAGCGGGTTTAGCACGTATTCAAAACCGTAAGTTTAAAGATCGTCTTGACGTTGAATCACTTGCATTCCATCATCGTGTTAATGAAGGCTACCAAGAAGTCCTAAAACACTTTAAAGATCGCATTCGAGTTGTTGATGCATCGATGCCACTCGAAGATGTTGTTGCGACAAGTTTTAAATTAATTAAGGAAATGATCAATGATTAAAGAACGTCTTGAGGCAAAAGAGCCAATTATTTATCAAAGTTTATTGAACGCGATACGCAAACATCAATTGACCCAATGTTTCTTATTGGCTGGTCCCAAAAATCCTTTGAAGTTGGAAACAGCCTTTTTGTTGGCGGAAACAATTGTCGAAGGACGGGATGATTTCGCATGCGAGACATGCAATACTTGTCGTCGTATTCAAGATTTAAACTATTATGATTTAAAATATATCGATGGTAATAATGACTCCATCAAGATTGAAACTATTGAAGCAATGCTCGAGGAGTTTAATAAAACACCGCTTGAAGCGGCACATAAACAAATCTATATCATTAATAATATTAATAATTCATCAGTCAAAGTTCTTAACGCAATTTTAAAGTTTATGGAAGAACCACCAAGTGAGAATGTCTATGGGATTTTAATCACAGATCAAATCGATGGTTTGTTACCAACGATTGTCTCACGTTGTCAAACTTATACTTTTAATGCGTTGAATATTCAGGAATTGATGGAACGCTACATGGAAGTTGGCTTTGAAGAACTTGATGCCTACTATGTAGCGAACATCTTTAAACAATTCGTAGAAATTGAACCTAATGATGAATACTATCTTCATGCTAAAGACAGTGTCTTAAAGACTCTTGAATTTTTAAAACAACCACGCCGTTTAGCGCCTTATTTTAGTGCTGAAGGTTATGGCGTTTATAAGAAGGATGCTGATGGTCTTAAGAAATATATGCAAGATTATCTTTCGCTAATGGTTATTTACTGTAATGATGCGATTGATCTTAAAGGCATTAAAGATAATGGCTATGAGAAGGAGCTAGTAACGCTTCGTAATTATCCAATATACGAATTGCTTAAAATCTTCGTAGAAGCCCTTGATAAAAGCCGTGCAAGCTATGATAAGAAGCTTCTTTTTGACCAACTGGCTTACCGTATTACAAAAATTCTATAGTATAATATAAACTAGGTGATTAATATGAATGAAGAACAAACAATTTTTTATATATCGGTTAAATTTGAAACAACCAATAAATCTTATACATTCTCAACAACTGAATCACAAATCTACGTCGGTAGCCATGTCGTTGTTGAAACTCAATATGGACTTGAATTAGGCGAAGTAGTTTCGCCTTTACGTCTTGAATCTGGTCTTGAACCAAATATCGAAGTTAAGCCAATCATTCGTAAGGCTACTCAAGAAGACTTACGTCAATATGATATCAATCTTAAAGATGCGGCTGTAGCACTTAAAAAGTGTCAACAAGAAGCTGATGACTTAAAGCTTGATATGAATATCATTCGCAGTGAATATACTCTAGATCGTTCAAAAATCACTTTTATTTATGTTGCAGATGAACGCGTAGATTTTAGAGAATTACTTAAAGTCCTAGCTAATGATTTCCGTTGTCGTATTGAATTACGCCAAATCGGTGCTCGCGATAAAGCCAAGATGATTAGTGGTATTGGACCATGTGGTCGTGAACTATGCTGTGCGCGATTCATGAATGATTTCGATATGATTTCAATCAATATGGCTAAGAATCAATTATTAGCACTTAATGTTCAAAAGTTAAGTGGTCATTGTGGCAAACTAATGTGTTGTTTAAAGTATGAAGACGAAACTTATAAAGAATTACGCAAGGATTTGCCAAAGATTAACTCACAGGTTGAATATGAAGGTAATCATTACCGTATTACAAGCATGAATGTCATCGCTCGTAATTGCAAATTAGAGAATAAAGAAACTGCAATTTATATTTCGTTGGATGATTTATTAAACCACGGTGTCTTCAAAATCAACAATCAAGTTCACAATAGTGAGATGCAAAATAATACAAAGCCAGTTGTGGAAGAAGTTGACGACATTAAGATTCGTGAATTAGAAGGCTCTTGTAAGCCTAAACAAGACATTCTTGATGAAGTACGTGAAATTGTCAAAGAAAACAAAGAACGCAAGGAAAAAGCTGAAAAAGCTAATAAATCAAAGGTTCGTGAAGAAAGTGCTTCAAATAATCATGACAATAAAGAAAAACGTCATTTCAAGAAGAAAGGGAATAAAGAACCAAATCCAAATGTGAATGGCAATAACCAAAATCATCGTCCACATAAACCACATCATCACAATCACAACACTAATCAACCTAAGAAGGAAAATGCCTAATGCTTAGACAAAAAAGTTTTGAAAATGAAAGCTCGACTTTATATTTAGTTGCGACGCCAATCGGCAACTTAGAAGAAGTTACAAGTCGTGCAGTTAATGTGCTTACTAATGTCGATGTGATTGCGTGTGAAGATACAAGAACTTCAAGAACTTTTCTAGATCACTATGATATTCATACGAAGTTAATTACATATCATAACTTCAATGAAGAAGAAAGCAGCCGTGGAATTTTAGAATTATTAGATAGTGGTAAAAATATTGCCTTAATCTCAGATGCTGGTTATCCGTTGATTTCAGATCCAGGTTATACGCTTGTGAATCGTGCGATTGAAGAAGGCTTTAATGTTGTGACGATTTCAGGCCCTTCAGCAGGTCTTCATGCTTTAGTTGCTTCTGGTTTACCAACACGTCATTATCTTTTCTATGGCTTCTTAAATGAAAAATTATCGAAAGCTAAAAAGGAACTTGAACAATTGACAACGTTCCCTTATACGATGATTTTCTACGAATCACCACATCGTATTGAAGATACGTTACAAGCGGCATATGAAATTTTTGGTGATCGTAAAGCGTGTCTTGCCCGTGAATTAACGAAAAAACACGAAGAATATATTCGTGGGACATTAAAAGAATTCACTGAACTTGAAGATTTACGTGGTGAAATGGTACTTATGATTGATGGTTTCCATCAAGAGGAAGTAGCTGTTGATTATGGTTCGATTAAATTGACAATTGATCAATTCATTGCCCAAGGGATGACTTCTAAAGATGCCATTAAAAAAGTTTCTAAAGAACTTGGCATTTCTAAGAACGATGTTTATCGTGAATACCATTCGATGACGAATAAAAATTAATTATATTCAGTTTTTGCATAGAGAACTTTTCCGATGATTTTAACGGGGAGGCTCTCTATTTCTTTTTGGCTAAAGTAACGATTTTCAACTGTTGGATTTGCTGCTTCCAAAATTAATGTGTCATCTTTAAAGATGACTTTTTTAATTGTGACTTCATTGCCGACCATGATAACCGCGATGTCTTTATTTTTGACATGATCTGTTTTCTTAACGAAGACTAAACTATTATCCATTATGCCTTCACCAATCATTGATTCACCTTTAACCTTAAGGAAGAAATCGCCACGAATATAATCCTGATAAGTTGTTTCTTCCTGACCGAGGTAATTTTCATCAAGGAATAAATCGTAACCCGCTTTCGCAAAACCTAAGATAGGTTTATTAAAAGTTACGCTTTCACCATTAATGGCACCTTTAACATCAAAACCTACGAGTTCACTTAGCTTGCTTGCAGTTTCATCTTGAATATTTTTAATCTCGCCACTTAACCAACGGCCGACTGTAGTTTTGGTGATTCCTAAACTATTTGCAATTTCTGTATTATTTGATCCAGTATCAGCTTTTAAACGTTCAATAATCTCTTTTAATTCCATACTTTGTCCCTCTTTATGTTGCCTGTTTACGATACTAATATACACCTTTAACCCATCTTTTACCAAGTTAAAGTTGCGAAAATACTTGAATTACGCAACTTCTTTGCATAAAATGATATTGCAAGGAGGGAATTCATGAATACTTGGCCAAGAATTATTGTGCATGCTGATTTGAATCATTGTTATGCACAAATTGAAGAAATGAAATGTCCTAAACTTGCAAATATTCCAATGATAGTTGGTGGTGATGAGTCAAAAAGACATGGCATTGTTTTAGCGAAGAATGATCTTGCGAAAGCTTGTGGAATTAAAACAGCCGAAACATTAAGAGATGCATATAAAAAGTGCCCAGATTTATTAGTTGTACCACCACATTATGAAGATTATCTTTATTACACCGAAAAAGTTAAAGATATTTATCGTCGATATACTAATCAAGTTGAATCATTTGGGCTTGATGAAGCTTGGATTGATTTAACAAACTCACAAAGTCTATATGGTGATGCCATTGAATTAGCTCATAAAATCCAAGAAGAAATTAATGAAGAACTCGGATTAAAAGTTTCAATGGGAATTTCTTTTAATAAAATTTTTGCGAAACTTGGTAGCGATATGGATAAGAAGAAAGGCTTTATAGTCATTAGCCCTGAAAACTATCGAGAATTAATATTTCCACTCCAAGTTGAAAATTTGCTGTATGTTGGCTCTTCGACAAAAAGAAAACTAAATGCACATTATATCTATACAATTGGTGATTTAGCTAGAACTTCAAGAAGTTATCTTCGTACCATTTTAGGTAAGAATGGCGATATGATTTGGGCTTTCGCTAATGGTTTAGATATTAGTGTTGTCTCATCTGATTCGCGGAAAGAAAAATCAATTGGTAATGGTGTAACAGCAGTACGGGATTTAAAGACATTTGAAGACTTAAAAATGGTTATTTACGTCTTGAGCGAATCGATTGCGGCAAGACTTAAAGAAAAACATTTAGTCGCAAAAGAAGTTTCGATTGTGTTGAGAAACTATAAACTTGAAAGTTTTTCAAGACAAAAGGGTTTAAAAAGACCATTGAATTTAGCTAATGAAATTGCGGAAATGGCGATGTACTTAGCTTATCGTAATATTCAATGTAAGGATGATGGTAATTTTATGACGCCATATCGAACAATTACTATAAGCGTTAGCAAGTTAGAAGAGGTATCATCAATTGTTCAATTAGATTTATTTAACGAAGCAATTAGTCGCGAAAAGGAAACGCGACTAGAACAAGCGGTTGAAATAATTCGAAATAAATATGGCTTTGATAAAGCGAAGAGATTGATTATGAAGATGGATGAAAGTTTAACAAACTTCAATCCTAAGGATGATCATATTATTCATCCAGAAAGCTGGTTTTAGTGATGGCACTTTATAAACGGTATATTCCTGTATTTACTTTAATTGGTAAAGAAGGAGAAATTACACCTGTGGCGATTGTATGGGAAGACTATCAAGGTCGAAAGACTTACAAGATTGATAAAATCGAAAATATTCGTCAGACCTCAAGTCAAGTTGGTGGTTGTGGTTTACTATATGAATGCAAAATTCTTGGCAAAAGACGAAAACTTTTTTACGAACGGAATCGATGGTTTATAGAAAGTTTGAAACCATATTAAGGAATCACACGATTCCTTTTTATATACCTAAAAATAAAAAAAGAAGAGTTTTTCAACTCTTCTTAAACTTTTACAATGGTGGAGCATAGCGGGATCGAACCGCTGACCTCCTGCGTGCAAAGC
>JAHHTG010000080.1 GCA_020024765.1 Thomasclavelia sp.
ATTAGTAACAATTTCTTTCGTCTTTTCTTGATACTTGTTGATAATTTTATTTAAATCTTTGCTAGGAACACCCAAACTAATTAAATAATAAAAACTATCTTCAAATTGAAGATTAGTTTTTAAGACATCAATAATGACTTGCTGATCATTAGGCTTAAGATCAACTTCATAAATACGTTCTGGATTATCCTTTAAGATTTTTAAAGTATCTTCGCCAAAATATTCAGCAACTTTAGTTGCTTTTCTTTTGCCAATTCCTTTAAATAAATCGCTTGATAGATAAGCAACAACACTTTCAAGGGTTGAAGGTAAATCTAGTTCATAATGCATAACTTTAAATTGAAAACCATATTTTGGATGGTTAACATATTCTCCAAAGAGAATATAATCATGATCAAGTTTCACTTCACTTAAATTACCCGTTACCACAATTGGGCCTTCATTATGATCCATAAAACGCATAATGGCATAGTTAAAAGACTTATATATACAATAAGTAAATTGGCCTTCTAATTTATCGAATGTTATATTATTTTGATCCATTATTTAAATATTCTTTAAGGATTTTATCCTTATTAACACCGTTTTGATAAACTTCAGAAATGACACCACCACCTAGGCAAATATCATTGAAGTAGAAAACAGCTTGTTGGCCAACGGTCACAGCTTTGATTGGCTGATCATAAGTTACTTTAACTGTCGTATCATCAATAATTTCGATTACGACATCGTTGTCGGCTTGACGATATCTAAATTTAGCTTGGCAAGCTAAATTATCAGTCTTCGGACGATAAATGAAGTTCACACCTGTCACTAAACATGAATCAGAATATAACCATTTATGATCATCTTTCGTCGCAAGATATAACTCATTCTTAAAGACATCTTTACCAACGCAGAAGTAAGGACCACGATTACCACCAATCGCAAATCCTTTACGTTGCCCAATAGTGTAATAATAAACGCCTTGGTGAGTACCTACGACTTCTTTAGTTTCAATATCGATAATTGGTCCTTCTTTCATTGGAATATAATTCTTTAAGAACTCACGAAAATTTCTTTCTCCAATGAAGCAAACACCTGTAGAATCTTTCTTTTCCGCAACAACTAAATTAAGTTCATGCGCCATCTTACGCACTGTTGGTTTGTCGATTTCCGCTAATGGGAAAAGCGACATCGCGATAGCATCTTTATCAACCTGAGCCAAGAAATATGACTGATCCTTATTGCGATCATCAGCTTTCATCAAAACAGCTTGACCATCATAGAAACCTTTCTTAGCATAGTGTCCTGTTGCAATATATTCAAAACCTTTTTCTTTTGCAAACTTTAAAAAAGCATCAAATTTAATATATTTATTACATAAAATATCAGGATTTGGGGTTCTACCGGCTTTATATTCATCAATAAAGTTTTGGAAGACATCATCCCAATATTCTTGGATATAGTCAACGCGTAATAAAGGAAGACCTAACTTTTCAGCAACTTTCTTTGCATCGTTGTAGTCTTCTTCTTGTGGACAAATATCATTATTTAATGTTGGATTACCGAGGGTGTCATTGTTTAAAGCCGAATCCCAGTTACGCATAAAACAGCAAGTGACATCATGCCCTTGCTCTTTTAATAAATATGCTGCAATGGCACTATCAACGCCACCTGATAAACCCACTAAAACCTTACTCATCTATTTTTTCACCTCTTAATTCACCACATGTCTTAAAGTTTGAGCAGCTCTTATCACATTTAGCAACGCAACGAATCTCTGCTGGAATCGCAACACGTGGTTCAAATGCATCAATCTCTTCTTGATCAAAACCAATTTGAAAATTACGTTCATTTAAGATAATAGGACGTCTTAAAATTGATGGATTTTGAATGATGAAAACAATCAATTCATCGATTGATAATTGGTCTAAATCAATATTATTTTCTTGAATAATTTTCGAACGTTTCGAAATAATATCTTCAGTACCATTATCCGTTCTGGTCAGAAGATATTTTATTTCCTTTTTACTTAACAATACATTAAAAATATTTTTTTCAACATATTTAATATCACGTTCTTTAAGCCATGCTTTTGCTTTACGGCAAGACGCGCATCCAGGCGATGTATATAGTACAATCATTTAATAATCTCCCTTCCATCTTTCGAATCATTTATCTTGATTTATTTTAGCATATTGTTTAGTATAAATATAAGTATTAAGTAATTTTTGTGGGCAATTTTTTAGAAAGATTGTGGGTGATGAAAACAATCAATCCCATGAAAGTGAATTGGGGACTTCTTGTATCAAGTGGCGCTAGTCACTTGCGGTAAATCCGTTATCTTATTAAGATTCTTTTGAATGAATTTGGGTGGCACCACGATTAAATCGTCCCAAGGGTGCTTTTTTTATTGGATTAGAGGTATAAAAATGAAAAGAATGTTATCGGCTATTAAGCCTACTGGCCAATTAACTTTAGGAAATTATATTGGCGCTTTAAGAAATTTTGTGAAGTATCAAGATGATTATGAAATGATTACTTTCGTAGCAAACTTGCACTGCATCACATCATATCAAGAACCAAAGGAATTACGTAAAAATTTAAAGGATGCAGTTGCACTATACATCGCTGCTGGCTTAGATCCTGAAAAAGCAATTATTTTCCTACAATCAGATGTTTACGAACATGCCCAACTTGGTTACATCTTAGCTTGTAATACATATATGGGCGAATTAAACCGTATGACACAATTCAAAGACAAAATGGCTAAAAACGAAACAGGTTTAACAGCTGGTTTATATACTTATCCTTGTTTGATGGCAGCGGATATTTTACTATACGATGCTGATTATGTTCCAGTTGGTGACGATCAAAAACAACATGTTGAATTAACACGAGATATTGCCGAACGTTTTAATAACCGTTATAGCGAGACATTTACTCTACCTGAACCACTTGTAGCTAAGGTTGGAGCTCGAATTATGTCATTAAACGATCCAAGTCGCAAAATGTCAAAATCCGAAGGAAATGATAAAGGTTGCGTTTATTTATTAGATGATTTGAATAGCGTACGTAAAAAAATCATGGGCGCAGTTACTGACTCGGTTGGTGAAATTAATATTGACAAAGAAAATCAGCCCGGTATCTACAACTTACTTGAAATCCATAGTGCTCTAAGTGGCGAATCGAAAGAAAGCATTGTCGAACGTTTCAAAGATAAAGGTTATGGTGAATTTAAAGCCGAAGTTGCCGATGTCGTAGTCAATGAAATCGCCAAGATTCAAGATAGATATCAAGAAATCATTGCTTCAGGAAAGATTGATGAAATCCTAGCTCAAGGTGCTGAAAAAGCTCATCACATCGCCTACAAAAAACTTGCTAAAGTTCAAAGAAAAGTTGGAATTGAAATTAATAAGAAATAACCATCATAAACAAATAGAGCTGTTAGGTTTATCAAAATAGATTTACCTAACAGCTCTTTTTTAATCAAGTGGCAATTGATAGTAGTTACCGACAATCATTGTAGTTTCTTGGACGTTAATGAATGCGTGTGGGTCAACATCAAGAATTGATTTGACAACTTGATGACGTTGGAATGAATTAATAACCATATATAAAACTGTATTATCAGTATCAGAAAATGCACCATGAGAGTGAATTTCTGTAATACCATGACGAGTATGCTTTAATATATTAGCAACAACATCATCCGGAATTTTGGTGACAATTGTCAAAGTTTCCATACGATATCTTTCGTGCAATTGTTTTACAACTTGAGTTGATACGAATTGATAAATAATTGAATACAATGCGCGATCCCAACCGAACATCATACCAGCAAATGTTAACAGAACGCCATTGCCAATCATAATATAGTTCCAAATTGGGCGATTGTATTTATTTGATACATAAATCGCAATGAAGTCAGTGCCACCAGATGAGGCATTATTTCTCAATGCAATCCCGATACCCAAACCATTGAATAAACCACCAAAGACAGCAATTAATAACGGATCTGTTAGATACATAAATTGTGGAATGATAGCAGTGAAAAAAGATACTAAAGTATATTGCAGAATCGAATAAATTGTAAAACGTTTACCAATATAGCGATAAACAAGATAAGTAGGTCCAATATTCATTAAGAAATATAAAACACCAAATGGTATTTCAATATTGAAATATTTCTCAAATAAATCAACAGTAATTCGTGAAATACCAGCAAATCCGCCAGGATAAATTCCTCCAACTTTCGAGAAGTTGGTCATCGCAATAGAATAAACAAATGCCGATAACACGATATAGCATGTACGATTGATATCTTTTTTCTGATTAATTTTGTTAATAAACTCCTTCATCTTGCTCCCCCTTGATATCTAATTGATCAATTGCTTCAAAACGTTTAATAATTTTGTTGCTTGTAATCGTTAAATCGTTAAATTCTTTATATGTCCGATTAAAGTCACTATTAATCTTTTCGTAACGTTCCTTAAATCGTTTAAATTCATCTCCAAGTTTCACAAATTCGTTTTGAATATCGCGCACACGCTCATCTTTTTGTTGCTCAAGCATAATATTTTTTACAACAGTCAGATAAGCCATTAACGTCGTTGGTGAAACAATAAAGACATGACGTTGGTATGAATAATCTACAATCGCTTGATGTTGACCATAAATTTCTGCAAAAACAGCTTCTGCCGGTACAAACATATAAGCAACGCTCGCCGTTTCACCTTTAATCAAATATTTATTCGCAATATCATCGATATGTTTTTTAATATCGCGTTCAAACTGCTTACGATAAGCTTCCTGATCCAATTTCGAAAGTCCCTCACTATATAAATTGTTATAACTTTCAAGTGGGAATTTTGAATCGATTACAATTTTTTCTTGGTCTTCACCTAAGAAAACCACTGCATCAGCCACTGCTCCATTAGATAATTTATATTGACGTTGGTAACGTCTTTGATTAGCGCCAAAGACATTATTTAAGATTGTATA
>JAHHTG010000081.1 GCA_020024765.1 Thomasclavelia sp.
AGGTACACCTTTGCCAAAAGAAACTATTAATTTAAAAGATATAGTTAACGATGTCTTTGAAGCACTTAATCAAGCAGCAACCACCAAAAATATTGTAATGACTGTCAATGGCCAAGCAACTTTAACCGGTGTTAGTCGTTTCTTATTTGAGATGTTCTACAACTTATGCGATAACGGTATAAAATATAACCGCGACCATGGAACGTTGGTTGTGAATCTCGAAGAATCTAAAGACAACGTTAACATTACCGTCAAAGATAATGGCATTGGTATTCCTTTTGAGTTCCAAAGTCGAATCTTTGAAAGATTCTACCGCGTTGATAAAAGCCATTCTAAACAATCAGGTGGTACAGGTTTAGGACTTTCGATTGTCAAACATGTTGTACTTTATCATCACGGTGAAATTAAACTCGAAAGTAGTGAAAACGTTGGAACGACTTTCTTTATTACGCTACCAAAAATTAAAGTGAGGTAAATATATACGTATGCAAATCTATGAACAACTGCTCAACAATCAAGAAATAATGGAATTAATCGCTAAAGGTAATGCGAATTTAGGCGTAATGGGATATACCGATCATTCTATTGCGCATTGTAGTTTAGTTGCTGACCGTTCCGCCTATATTCTTAAAATATTAGGCTTCTCTAAGCATGAACAAGAACTTGTTAAAATCGCTGGTATCCTGCACGATATTGGTAACTCCATCAATCGCACTCATCACGCCGAACTTGGTGCTCTTTTAGCGAACGACATCTTAAAACAATATTCCGAACTCACGGCCGAAGATCGTATCACAATTATTTCCGCTATCGGTAATCACGATGAATCAACTGGTGGTGCCAAAGATATTGTTTCAGCAGCATTAATCATTGCAGATAAATCCGACGTTCGAAGAAATCGTGTCAGAGAAAAAGAAAAAGCGAAATTTGATATTCACGACCGTGTTAATTACGCTGTAACCAATTCAGCTTTAAAAGTCGACGCAAAGGAGAGAATTGTTTCTTTAAATCTTCAAATTGATACAAATATTTGTACTATGTATGAATATTTTGATATTTTTTTAGGACGTATGACTATGTGTCGTAATGCTTGCGAAGTACTTAATGCAACATTCCGATTAACTGTTAATGGTGTTAAACTCTTATAACTATTTGATGTACCTTCGGGTACATTTTTAATTATTATTTTTTACATTTATGCTTTTTTACTTGCATCATCCTAAAACCTTTGCAATTAAAATAAAAATGGGCAAGTTTAAACTTGCTCATTAATGTTTAATTAAACAATTAGTCAATTGATAATACTTTGTAGCCTGCGTCTTCAACAGCCTTCTTTAAAACTTCGTTATCAACATCTTTCGAAAGTGTAACGATTGCATTCTTTGCTTCATGCGAAGCTACAGCCTTTTCAACTCCATCAATCTTTTCTAATGCATCTACTGTGTGTTTTTCACAGTGTGGGCACATCATGCCTTCAATTTTCATTGTCTTAGTCATTGTTTTATTCTCCTTTATCTCTTTTTTCAATATCAATCACTTTATAATCTTGTGCTTCAACAGCACTCTTCATAATTTCGTTATCAACATTTTTGTTTAATGTCACAATGGCTGTACCATTAGCATTTGATACTTCTGCATATTCGACACCTTCAATCGCTTCTAAAGCTTTCTTAACTGTCGCTTCACAATGTGCGCACATCATACCTTCGATGTGTAGCACACGCCTTTCGGCATCAGCTAATGGACAACCACAGCTAGAAGTTGTTACTTCACATCTCTTTGTTTTTTCAATCTTTTCAATTTTGATTGGTTCAGCGGTCTTAGCACGATGTTTAAGTGGCTTATCGTGTTTTGTACTGTGCAAATTAAATAGATTTAAACGCAAGGCATTTGTCACAACACAGAAACTTGATAAACTCATTGCAGCTGCACCAAACATCGGATTTAAAGTAATACCAAATGGAATTAAGACGCCAGCAGCAATTGGAATACCAACTGTATTATAGAAGAAAGCCCAGAATAGATTTTCATGAATATTTGTAAGTGTTGCACGACTTAAACGTACCACAGTTGGAACATCGCTTAATCTTGATTGCATTAAAACAACATCAGCCGCATCAATCGCAACATCCGCACCAGCACCAATCGCGATGCCAATATCAGCACGTGTTAGAGCCGGAGCATCATTGATACCATCACCAACCATGGCAACCTTTCCACGTTTTTGAAGTTCTTTAATGACCGCTTCTTTGCCATCTGGTAAAACGCCGGCAATAACTTCATCAACACCAGCTTGTTCACCAATGGCTTTTGCAGTTCTCTCGTTGTCACCCGTCAACATAACAACGTGAATTCCCATATTTTGAAGTTCCTTAACAGCTTGTGGACTATCGACCTTAATTGTATCAGCAACGGCAATAATACCGCATAGCTTACCATCTTCTGCAAAGAATAAAGGTGTTTTACCTTCTTCTGCTAATTTAGTCGAAGCTTCCTCAAGTTCTTTACTAACCGTTGTCACAGTCTTAATAAACTTATTCGATCCACCAAATAAAACTTTATTATCAAGTTTCGCTGTTAACCCATTACCTGGCAAAGCACTAAAGTCATTAACCTCTAAAGCATTTAAACCCATGTCATTTGCATAAGCAACAATTGCTCGGGCTAGTGGATGTTCACTCTTCATTTCAAGTGAGTAAGCTTTAATTATTAATGATTCCTCTGTATAACCTGGGGCTGGCAAAATATTTGTAACTTTAGGTTCACCAGATGTAATCGTGCCTGTCTTATCAAGCGCAACTACACTAACACGTCCAGTCTCTTCAAGCGAAGCCGAAGTCTTAAACAAAATACCATTCTTCGCGCCCATGCCATTGCCAACCATAATTGCAACTGGTGTAGCTAGACCTAATGAACATGGACAAGAAATCACAAGAACCGAGATAGCACGAGCTAAAGCATAACCGACATCTTGATTAATAAACATCCAGATAATAAATGTCACAATCGAAATACTAATAACGGTTGGTACAAATACACCAGCAACTTTATCAGCAATCTTAGCGATTGGAGCTTTAGTTGCAGCGGCATCAGAAACCATTTGAATAATTTGAGATAAAGTTGTATCTTCACCAACTTTAGTTGCTTCACATTTGATATAGCCGGAAGTGTTTGTTGTTGCAGCAGAAACACTATCACCAACCTCTTTATCAACCGGGATTGATTCACCAGTTAAAGCAGCTTCATTAATAGCACTACTACCCTCGATGATAATACCGTCAACCGGAACATTATCACCCGGCTTAACAATGAAGATATCGCCTTTTTGAACTTCTTCAATTTGAACTTCAACTTCACGACCGTTTTTGAATAAAATGGCTATCTTAGGTGCTAACTTCATTAAACCTTTTAAGGCATCAGTTGTACGACCTTTGGACTTAGCTTCTAACATCTTACCAACCGTAATTAATGTCAGAATCATGGCAGCTGATTCAAAGTAGAATTCATGCATATAGTGATGAGCCATATGCATATCGCCAATAACCATGTAATGACTCATTGCAAGTAAAGCATAGATACTCCAAACATACGAAACTGCTGAACCCATGGCAACTAGAGTATCCATGTTAGGTGCTTTATTAATTAAAGCTTTAAAACCACTGGTAAAAAACTTCTTATTAATAATCAGAATGATTCCAGATAAAATTAATTGAATAATCCCATTCGATAATGGATTATCAATAAACTCCGGTAATGGCCATCCCCACATAGCATGGCCCATTGAGAAGTACATTAAAACCATTAAAAAAACTAGCGAAATAATTAATCGCTCCCTAAGAATCGGCGTTTCATGATCCTCTAAAGCTTCAGCAGCTTCGCTCAGCGAAGGCTTAACATCTTGTTTGCCTTTCTCTGAACAACCATAGCCAGCTTTTTCTACTGCTTTAATAACTTCAGCAGCACTAACCGTTCCTTCAACGCCCATTGAATTTGTTAAAAGACTAACGGAACAGCTTTTAACGCCATCTAATGCATTAACGGCTTTTTCAACTCGTGCACTACAAGCAGCACAGCTCATGCCGGTTACATTAAACTGTAGCATAAAAGAAAATCCTCCTTTATTCGTTAATAGATAATTGTTAGGAATACCTAACAGACCTCTTCAAATCTATTTCATCAGCTTTTGCAAGGTCAAGACTAGTTCATCAATAGTTTCATCTTTTCCAGCTTCAATATCCTCTTTGACACAAGTTCGAATATGGTCAGCTAATAAAACCTTGTTGAAACTATTTAAAGCGGCATTAATGGCCGAAACTTGAGTTAAGATATCAATACAATAAGCATCTTCTTCAACCATATGCTTAACACCGCGAACTTGTCCTTCAATTCGATTTAAACGATTGATTAAAGCCTTGTGTTCCTTTGCGCTCCGAAGCTTTGTCTTATGGCATCCACAACATTTCTTTTCTTCCATGTTTAATACCTCTAGTGATTTAAGTATATACCCCTACTAGGTATAGTGCAATTATTATGCTCAATAAAAAATCGCACTGTTGTACGATTTAAATAAATAATTTCAAATTTGAAATCTATTAATCATCTTTTAAACCTTTTATAATCAATGTATGATTTAATGTCTTGAATAAAAAATAAGATGGCAGTAAGTAAATCTACCATCTTAATTCCTCGTTCAAGAGGACAGGCTAATATGTTATACCAAGAATACCTATAAATTTTACTGATGAGGATTAGATAGGTCTTCTC
>JAHHTG010000082.1 GCA_020024765.1 Thomasclavelia sp.
ACTTCTGCAAAGTAATTTACAAAGAAACTATTTCCGGCTTGATTAAGCATCGTTTTAAAAGAGCACTTACCTTTATTCCCTAAAAACATCGTTGCAAAGACAACAGCGATTAAAATCCCTGAATAAGAATCAATTGCATTGCTAAAAGGCAATAAACCTAAGAATTGTTTTCCGAAAAATAGACATAAGAACCCTGCAATAAAAGCGGAGGGAACATACATGCGCTGCATAACCTTAAATTTAATACGGATAATCTTCGCAATAAAGAAGACTACCGACATAATGCAAAAATCATAAAAAATATTCATTACTATTGTATTATCCATTGAATTTTCTCCTCCTTTAAAAAAGCGAATTAAATTTTATCATTTGTTATATTAATAAGTAAATACTTTATTTATGTATAAGTGAAGAAATTTAAAATACTGAACTAGTAATATTAAAACATTAAAAAACGAGCCTTTTAACTATAGCTCGCTTTTTAATTATGATTATTATTCAATTTCCATCGGAAGTGTATAACTAAATTCTCCTTCAGGTGTTCTTATGATTAGTTCAAAATAGAGATTATCGAACGTTTTTGGCAAGATTCCGGGTTCCCCTGAAATTGTTCCCAAGTCTTTTGACAAAACAAGATTCGCTTCACCAGTCGTATCAATTGACTCAGTGCTGAAAAAATGAATTTTATGGTCACCATCTTGAACATAATAACTCTCACTGATATAGGAAATTTTATCTGGCAAGTTGCCCTTAAATTCTAATACACCAGCATTAAATTCTTCGTTTTGATCAGTAATGGTAATTTTGCCTTTCGTGATGACAAGATCTTCGTTTTCACCATTAAATTTAATGCGAATTACATTTTGAGTTTCGCAGCCAATAGATATCAACAATAAATTCATAATCATTAAAAGACTTATTATTCTTTTCATATTATTACCTCTATTTTGATTGTAGCATAAATCCATTAGATTAAAGTTAAAACAAAAAGGAGACAAATTTTGACATTCATCTCCTAATAAATCATTTAAGTATCAGTTTACCAAGCACCATTATAGCCAATAGTTATGGCGGAGTTTTTAGCACCATCTTGCATACATTCTAAGATTGGTTTTTTCTTTAACCAACTTAATAGGAAACCCGCGATAAAACTATCACCTGCACCCATAGTATCGACAACTTGGTCTAATTTTACGATGCCACATTCATAGAATTTCTCGCCATCATAAGCCATAGAGCCAATGCTACCGCGAGTCGCAACAACAATCTTCGGACCTTTAGCAGCCACTTCTAAGATTTTGGATTTGATTTCTCCATCAGTCGCTTTATCGTCTGAGAAAAATGCAATATCAACTGATGGTAAAGCAATTAGCCCAGCTTCATCAAATGGTCTTTCAGCACCATCAAACGCTACAGGTATACCTTTATCATGAATTTCCTTTAGATAATTTTCAGTTCGACCCCAAAGACCAGTTACAACTAAATCAAATGAAGATAAATAATCAATATCACTTTCATTTAACTTGAAATCAGCCATAACCCCTTCTTCATAATCACCGAAAACACGATCGCCATCGACACGTGTAACATGGCTTAAAGCAGTTGAACCTTCTAACGTTTTAATTCTAGAGACATCAACACCTTTAGCAGCTAGCGAATCACTAATTAGTTTGCCATATTCGTCATTACCAACAGCTCCGATATAGCTTGAATCGCCCCCTAAACGTTTAATATAAACTGCAACATTGACAGGATTTCCTCCTGGAAATGCTTCTTTTGTATCGTCATAGTAATCGACACAGTTATCACCAACACAAGCTATTTTAATCATAGTAACTCCCTCGCTCTTTCTAAAGATAATTTTGCATAATAAGATGGATCATCCATATATTTTGCAACTAACTCAATGGTTGCGGTACCATTGTAACCATTCTTGATAAAGCCACAAACAATGTCTTTAAGTGGCATAATGCCCTCACCCGGAACATAGTGGTCTTCGGTTTTACCATCACAATCAACTAAATGCAAGTGGGCCATTTTCGGTCCTAATTTGCGTAGATAATCAACTGGATCAATTCCTTGAATATAAGGTGCAACAACATCACACATACCGCATAATGCATCATTATTTACAACGTGTAATAACTTTATTAAATCATCAAGTTTTGTGCATGTATTTGATTCCATTGGAGTTAGAGTTTCTAATAGAATCTTTTGACCATTATCATGTGCTAATTTACTTAAAACTTGCATCGACTCAACTAACCTATCCCAACGGTCGCGATTATTGACATGGCCTCCATGACCTACTGAAATTAAAGTATATTCAGCGCCAATCATGCTTGCAGCCTTGAAAGCAGCTTCGAAATATTTCATGCATTCTTCCCATTGGTGATGGGAACCAATCATATAGTTGAAAGGATATGCATTATGTTCAGGTGTATAAACTTTAACCTTCATATCATACTTCTTAATAAGATTTAAAACCTCTTCTACTTCGCCATTAATAATGTCATAAGCAAAAGCATGTGGTCTACCACCCCATAATTCAATATAGTCATAACCAAAATCTTTAGCATCTTTAAAAGCTTTTTCAAGTGGATAATACTGATATCCATAGGTAAACAATCCAAATTCCATGCGAGCTCCTTATATAGTAAATAAATAAAGGGGAGCAAATGCACTCCCCTTAAATAAGAGACTTATTAATATTCCATCTTACGATAGAAGCGACGAATGTTCATATCGTGACCTGTAAGATCTTCTATATGTGCATCGATACGGTTTGTAACAGCATGCATTACTAAGTGACTGATGTCACCACGGAACTTTTCGCTAATTCCAGGTAATTCATAATCCTTAGTATCGATAACTGTATAATTCTTGCAAACTTTTGGTAAGAAACGTACAACACGTTCACTTAAGCTTCTTTGAGAATCTTCACCAACAAAGACTGTAATTGCAGTTGTTGGATCAATAATTTCAAGCATACCATGGAAGAATTCAGCAGAGTGGATTGATTTTGTACGAATCCAGTGTTGTTCTTCCCAGTAGCACATTGCATATGAGTAAGTTGCACCATATTGGTTACCAGCACCTACGAAGTAATGAAGTTCATCATCTTTATGCTTAAGTGCAAATTCTTCACCAAATTTATCAGCGGCTTTTTCAACACTCACTAAAGCTTCTGGAAGATATTTGTCAAATTCAGCATATTCTTCATCATATTCTGGATATTCACCTGCATTATACATGAAACGATCAGCTGTCATAAAGAACTTTAATTGTTCATTAGCTTTATAAGTAATGATATGATCAACCATTTCAGCTAATGGTGTACCTAACTTATCAATGAAGCCAACAACTTCAGCACCAGCTGCTTTAGCCTTATTTAGAGCTTCAACGATTTCAACAGTTGTACCAGATACTGAGGAAATAATGATGATAGTTCCCTTACCAATTTTCTTGTTTCCTGTTGCAATATATTCTGCAGCGTTGGAAACGAAGAAGTCGATATTAGAATGTTCTAACATATGGCATTCTGCTTGTAAGCAACTTGCCCATGTTCCACCAATTCCAAGCCAGCAGATGTTGCGGTAACCTTTTTCGCAGATTCCATCAACGATTTTATTAATCTCAGGACGTAGTGCTAATGCACCGCGTACGCTTTCGATTTGTTCTTGTTCATTAAACTTAACCAAAATAAATCTCTCCTTCTATCTAATTGAAATATAAACTTTTAAACTATGATTGTTTTGAATTATTGACCAACTTTAAGCTTTTGGTAGTACTTATCGTAAATAGTCATAGCTTCGCCAACGTCTTCTTGGAAGAAAATGTTTGTCTTGTAATCAAAGTCGAATGCAGGACCATTTCTGTATTCTTCAGAAGCTGCTGCAACCGCTGCATCATTTGGACATGAATATGGGAATTCAACTAAGTTACCAGCCATAACATCTGCATCAGTCATATAGTTAAGGAACTTATAAGCTAAATCCATGTGCTTAGCACCCTTTGGAATTGTGAATAAGTCGAAACCTAATTGAACAGCATCTTCAGTGAATGGAGCGATAACTAATGTATTATTTTCACCCATTTGAGCCATAGCTGTAGCTGTGTTACCATCATAAGTTAGCATAACTGAGATAGTACCATTTAACATATTAGTTTCAGTTGAACCATATGCTACAACATTTTCGTTGTATTTAACTAACCATTCGTAAGCTTCAGCGATTTCATCTTCATTAGTTGAGTTAGGATCATATCCTAAAGCGATTAAAGCGATTGGGAATAAGTTTCTTGCGCCATCAACAGATCCGATTTGACCCTTTAATTCAGGACGAATTAAATCATTATAACCTGTGATTTCAATTGGGCAACGTTCAGTATCGTATACAACGTAAATATAGTTCATTAAGTAAGGAACACAGTAATCAACATTATCACCAGTCCAGTAGTTAGGGTTTAAATTAGCTACTGCATTAGGAATTTGTTCGTGATCTAGCTTTTCAAGGTAACCACCTTTAATTAATGATTCCATGTAAGCATCACATGTCATGATTAAATCGTATTCATCTCCAGCACCAGCAGTTAATTTTGTAACAGAGTCAGCGTTATCGTTCATAAAGCTGATATTAACTTTAACATCATTTTCTTTTTCGAAATTAGAAACTAATTCATCAGAAATGTAGTCACCCCACATAAAGATGT
>JAHHTG010000083.1 GCA_020024765.1 Thomasclavelia sp.
ATATGATGGAACACTTCAAATTCATACGTTATATGATAATTTGACAAACAATATAAAAAATATCTAAATTATTTAATAATTAGTAAATTAAAAGCAACGCTACATACTGCATTGCTTATTGTATTTATAATAATCAATCATTTCATTTTATAATATCGTAAATTCTCTTTTTATAGCCATTGTTGGAGACTCTACTAGATTGCTGAAGGATTTCATAAATTTCAAATCTTTCTAAGATGAGAAGTGCGTCACTCTGCCCCAAACTATCATCTTTGGCCTGTTGGTTTTTCCGCACACTTCCAGTTCTTGATTAAATAAAAACACCACCAAAAATAATGAGTGGTGTCTTATAAAAAATGTCTAACAAAATAATAACAACTTTAACAATAAAAATAGTTAAAATTCAATACTTATCGCATTCTAATATTTCATTGCATAAAGATAAATAACTTTCATGCCTAAAATGTAACCTTGCATATTAGATGCTTCCTTAATTCGCTCTTAAGCTCATTTACATAACTGCAACTTCCAGACGCTTTCATTCCTTTTAAAGTCGCATCAATGGTTAAGGCATCTTTTTCTTTCATATTTGAGGTTTCATGAAGTTTAATATCTAAATCATATTCATTAACAGGTGAACCCTTATGCATTCTTGTGTAAATAATGTTTTCAACACAAGGAACATTCTTTAGATATTTAAGAACTGGCTCAACTGGATCTTGGCCTTTAAATTCAACTAATGTTTCAATACTGATTGTTGCATATTCTTCTTGTTGGTGTTGTCTTTCAGCATCCCCTTTGCCAATGCCGATAACTTCATCTCTAGCTTTCGCATTCATTTTATTATTGCCATTACGTTCTTCTTTATAAATAAATCTAAATGTTTTAGCGCCTAGTTCTTGAACAACTCTGGTAAGTTCTGCAACTTTTGATTCCTTTAAATAATCAAAGTAAACTTCGATATCGATATAACAATTCTTATCAGTCGGATCAACAAAATAATAATCAGAATCATTATTTGGATATAAAGTAATGTTAAAAATATCAAGCGAATCGCGATAGATATTCACAACTGTATCATTCTTAACTTTAATATAGTTGCCAACTGATCCTTCACACACAATGTTGTTAGTATGTTTTGCATCGGGATTTGTTAGACAAATAAACTTTGTAAGTTTAAATGCAGGATCTAAGGCTTCTTCTTTAAAGATTGGTTTTAAAATTCCTAAATCAAAATCTTTCTTAGCCTTATCAATCGCAACTATCACTTCATCGCCTCTTTGTTTAACAGCATCGGCCGCATTTGAAGCAGCTTTCTTTAGATCATCCAAGTCGAACTTACCATCGTTATTTTGGTCAATCACATTAACAATGCCATCGGTTGCTTTATTAACAAGTTCATTTGCCTTATTTGCAACATCTTTTGCAGTATCAGTAGCAGCAACTACAGCATCTTTAGCCATTGTATTTGCTTCTGAAGCAGCATTTAAAACTCCTTCTTTAATCTTGCTGATATCAATATTTGTAATCTTATCTTTTAAATTCATATTTATAACCCCCTCCTGAACTTAAATTAATCTGTGATAATTTTCTTCTTTGCACATATCACATTATAGTAAATGTACAAAACATCGTTATTTAAATTATACAACTTATTTAAAATACAAAAAAGGCAGTCTAGGGGGAGACTGCCAATTTTTAATCCTGAAGGAATAAGTATATATTGCATTGAGATGTATGATTTTATTAAGGGTTTCTCTCAATACATTTGTATTTTAACACTAGTTAATTAAGATTAGAGTTAGATAAAAAATAATTTAAAAAACGTAGTAATTTAACTAACGATAATTCAACTTAACGCATTTTATAATTAAAACGTTAAAAGAATCGAGGATATTTTATGACTAAGAGAAAAAGACACTTACGTCCCTCTATCAAGAAAGGAATCATCATTTTACTAACATCTTTAATCGGTATAGGTGCTTTCTTTCTTGTCTACACATATTTAATTAACAATCTCTTTGATAAACCAACAAGCATTAACGAAGATGCCAAAACTTATAAAGTTGACCATTGCATTGCCTTCTATCCTGATGGTAGCGGTGAAAAAGGTTTAACTTATGTTATGGATTTATGTAATGAAGTCAATCCTGAAACTGAAGAAAAAGTTGTCATTGACTACAAAGTCAATAAGATTAATGACTTCTTAGAAATTGATTATGGTCAAGATCATAAATATTACACAACAAGTAGTTATCAGCCAATTAAGATTGATGAATTAAACGATACTGCTAAGATGATGATCTCTGATTATATTCGCTATACATTAAAGTCTAAGAATATTGATGAAGCCTACACTTTAGATTTCTTAGAAAAGACCTATTACCCAAATATCACATTAGAAACATTTGACGAGTACCATTTTGATTTAGACAATGTCTATTTCCATTATCCAGATTATGATACTGATATCGTTATTCCTTTAAAATATATCGGCCAAGCATTAAATGTGAATTTAGGCCAAGAAACCGTTGAATATATAAGGCCTAAATACATTAATCCAGATCGTAAAGCAATTGCTATAACGTTTGATGATGGTCCTAGCCTAGAACCAGAGTGTACCGATAAAGTCTTAAATGAATTATATAAATATGATAGTTATGGTACTTTTTATGTTGTAGGTAGTAGACTATACGATAAAACTGAAGGTATTATTCAAAAAGGTTTAAGCCTTGGCAATGAATACGGTTCCCACTCTTGCAGCCATCGTAATCTTAAAAACTTAAGTCGTGAAGAAATTAAAGAAGAAGTCATGGATGTCGTAAGATGGTTTAAAGATAAATATAATTACGATATGAAAACTTACCGTCCACCTTATGGTGCATATAATGAAACTGTTGATGAAGTAGTGCCCCTAGCTGCTGTATTGTGGGATGTCGATAGTATCGACTGGAAGTTAAGAGATGCTGATGCAATTATTAATGAAGTTGGTAACGATATTCCTAATCATTCTATTCTTTTATTCCATGATATTCACAAAACATCTATTGAGGCTGTAGTTGATAAAGGTTTGATCAAACAATTTATTAATGATGGTTATCAATTAGTAACTGTTGAAGACATTGCTGAACTTAGAGGTGTTGATTTAGTTCAAGGTGTTCATTTATGTTGGGACTAAAATAAAGACTGTAAATTTTTACAGTCTTTATTATTTTAAAAAGGAGCTGATTTAGCTCCTTAGTGTTTAGTAACAAGCATGTTCAATTGCATAGAAGATATAATCGAAGATTTCTCCAAATTGTGAGAAGATAAACATAGTAAAGATTAATCGAATCAGTATTGCGCCTACAGCGAAGACAATACCCCAAATCGCAAAGTTCTTGCCAGGACGATGTTCCTTATCACATTCATTGATTCCGATAATCGATAAAATAATCGCAGCAATTGGTAAGATACCTTTAAAACCAATGAAAACTGAAATGATTCCAAGGATAAAACCTAATAACGCAAAATTACTACGTTCAGGATTAAGACTTGATTCTGAATTGTTTAATGTAGTATTACTAGTATTAGACACAATTGTATCTTCAATTTGATTAGCACCACACTCTGGGCAATATTTAGCAGTATCAGGAATTTCTTTTCCACAGTTCTTGCAAAACATATTTACTCCCTCATTTCATTATTTACTATATTTTACTATTTATCTTAAATTTCTGCATGCGCAATGATTTCTTCGCGATCTTGTTTAAACTTATTGACTAATTGATCAGCAGCTGCAATCATTCCTTGTAGTTTCTTAAGAGTATCAACGATTTGTTGTTCAACACGTTTAATCTTAGCTTGAGAATCACGAATATGATTCATAACAGACCAATCAATAAAGACATTGTCAAACCAATAATCAGCAAATCTTGTAAAACCATCAATATTTACTTGTAAATGAGTATCAATTGTAATGTCATCAAGTTCGGTTTCAAAACGTTTAAGTTTACGTTGAAGCTCATTTGTTAATCTTTGAGCTTGGTCTAATTGATTGTGCTTGGCTAAATCCGCAAAGAAACTATCACTAAACATACCAATCATGCCCCAAGTACCAGCGCCATCAAGACAACCAATAATTTCTTGTACAACATGATAAGCATCTTTGCCAGCCTGAATGGCTTCATTAATTTCGTGTTTTTCGTTTTCTAAACGTTGAAGATTTCCATCAATCTCTCTAAGTTTAACTGCTTCAACACCACTGTTGCTTTTTAACATGTTTTCTTTCTCTTTTAAGAGTTGACTATATTCATACTCAGAATTAATAAATTGTTGTGCTTTGATTTCTAAATCTGCAATACGACGATTTACATCTTCAAGTTCCGCATAAGCATCTTCATAATTGTCGCGAGCATCTTCGGCCTCGTTTCTTTCTTTTTCAAGTTTTTCTTCTTTTTTACCTAAGAAACCATATAGCGCTGATTTAAGTCCATTATTTTCTAAACTATCAACATCATCTTGTTCACGAAGCATCTTATCGTGAAGTTCATTAACTTCGCCATCTAGTTCCCTTTTAACTTGTTTTAAGTCGCTTAGTAATTTTTCTAATTTTCGTTTAACCTTAACCTCTTCGGATAGTTTCGCTAATTCTTCATTAATACTCATAAGAATCCCTTTCAT
>JAHHTG010000084.1 GCA_020024765.1 Thomasclavelia sp.
ATGTAAGACATTTTTCTTTTTCTTCAATTGGTTCGCCAGCTAGCATCTTTGTCATGACACGCATGCTAACAGCGCCTAAATCATATGAAGGAATTGAGAAAGAAGAAATTGTCGGACGAACCATAGAATTATATTTTGTATCAATGACACAAATAACTTCCATATCATCCGGAACGCTGATACCATGCTCGCGAGCTGTATTTAATACGGCCATTGCTTGTGAATCACGGTTTGCAATCACAAGTTGATGACGATGGTCAGCAAAATAATCTGACAAATATTTATAAGAAGTACGATATTCAGGTGGAATAGATATAAAATTCTTAAATTCTAAACCAAAACTTTCAAATGCTGCTTTAGCACCTAAAACCATTTGTTTAGTTGTATTAGTATTTTTACGATCCTCGACTAAAGCAATATCAGTAATACCATTTGATAGATATTTTGAACAAATTTCATAAATAGCTCTTTCGAAATCGACATATACCGAACATAAATTTTCACCTGAAGCCTTATTTGCAATAACCACGATTGGAATTTGATATTCATTTAATAATGAAAGCGAATCATCCATAATCTTATCGCTGTAGATAATAACACCATCAACACGCGACTTAATAACCGAATCAATGATTGACTTTACATCTGTAATTCCTTCTGTAATTGTATGAAGCATGACGTTATAGTTGAATTTTGGCATCCTCGCAACGTCTAATAATCCATTAATAATCTGACCAGTATATGTAAAACTAGCTTCTGGAATAATTAGACCAATAGTTGTTGAACGTTGTAAAGCTAATCCTTGTGCAATTGCATTTGGTTTGTATCCCAATTTCTTAATTGCTTCTTCAACTTTAGCTTTTGTTGGTTCTTTAACTACATCAGCACCATTGATAACTCTTGATACGGTCGCAAGGGAGACACCGGCCTCTTTAGCTACTTCGTAAATCGTTATCCTCTTCATTACTTATCCTCTGGTCTTAACCATTGTTTTAAAGCATCTACAGCTTTTTCTGCAATATCAATTGTAACGTCTTTGGCCTTTTCAACTTTTTCTTGAACTTCTGGTTTAGCCATGAATTCATCATAACTACCCTTAACATTTGTGCAAACTTCACTAACTTTTTCGTTGGTTGCATTAATGATGCGCATCGCATCTTCATTAGCTTCAACTTTAACTTTAACGTCGTTAGCAACATCTTTTAATTTATCTGAAGCATCATTTAAGACATTCTTAGCCTTTTCAACGCCTTCTTTAAATTCGTCAGATTCTTTGAATTGAACAGCTTTTTCCTTTACATCTAAAGCTGTGTCTTTGATATAAGCTGCGGTATCTTTTAAAGCAACTTGGGCTTTTTCGACACCTTCCTTAAATTCAGGAGATTCCTTAACTTCAACAACTTTATCTTGAACTTGTTTAACAATATCTTTGGCTTTAACACTTGCTTTATCAACGCCTTCTTTTAATTTTTCATTATCTTTAATTTCGTTGATTTTAGCCAAAGTTACATCACTTAATTCTTGTGCCTTAACTTTAACAAATTCCAATGTTTCGGTAACTTGTTCAGAGTTTGCAGTTTCTTTAATTGAATTGTTAAGTTTGTCGACAACGCCGTTTAAGACTTCAACTGTCTTATCTTTAATCTTGTTAGCTTTTTCTCTTAAATCAGCAGTTTGAATCGATTCACTAGCTTCAGTAATTTCATCAATCTTAGCTTTCATTTCCGAAATTGTCGTTTCGATTGATTCTTCTAATGTTTTCTTTTCATTTTCGTTCATATTATTTACCTCCAATGATATCTTCCGGTCCAGGAATCTTAGTTGTTTCTTTCTTCTTCATTTTTTCTTTTGAAACATCCATGATATCTTGGACTTTATTTTTAATTTCTGTCTTGTTTTTGCTTAGATATTCTGCTGTGTTCTTAACCATTTCTTCACCAGCTACGCGTACTTGATCAACGGTACCTGATAATTTAACAGCTGTATCTAATGGTACTTGGGCTTTTTCGATGCTTGTGTCAATTAAATCAATAGTATTATGGGTTTTATGAAGGGTTCCCTCGAATTCATTGACTAATTTAATCAAGCGAGCGATTAAGACAATCAATAGAATTAATACGACCAAACATAATGTTGGTAGCAATTCACTTGATAAATTTTTAGCAGCTAAAATAAACTCATCCATATTGTTCACCTCTATCACTATTCTAGCATTTATGAAAATATTTTCAAGATATATGATATCGCTAACATATTGATTTTTGGCCCATTATCCTGATTTTACATAAAATTAAAAAAGACCAAACTAGTCAATTAACTGTTTGGTCATATTCGCAATATTATAAATATCTTTTGAAGACATGAATACTAACACATCGCCTTTATATTGAGCAAGCTCTTTGGCCCCTTTTTCATCTTCACTTAATACTTTGGAACCCGGAATCATATCCTTTAAGTAATTAATATCAATATCAACACCATCTTGTTTATCATCAATGCTTGTGAAATCCAATAAATATATTTCATCAGCCAATAATAACGCATTCTTAAAGTCTTCTGCAAAGTATTGAACACGACTTGCACGATGCGGCTTAAAAATAGCCACAATCTTGCGATTAGGGTATCTCAAACGTGTTGCACTTAATGTAACTTTAACTTCAGTCGGATGATGCGCATAGTCATCGATGAAGATTGTATTTGCATATTCTTCAACGACATAGCGACGTTTAGGTCCGATATAATGCGCGAAAGCCTGTTCAATGATACGTGGATCAAAGCACATTATAACGCCTAGACAAATAACTCCTAAAGCATCAATCAACATATGTCTGCCAACAAATGGCAATGTGAAATTATAGATAAAATTATCTTTAAAGAATAACGAGAAAGAAGTCTGTTCGCTAGTTTCGACGATATCACTTGCCACAAAATCGTTATATTCAGCATCAAAACCAAATGAGAAATGTGGAATATCAATCTTTAAACGGCGACATTCCATGTCATCACCATAGTAAAGAACAGCTTCCTTAACATTTTGAACAAATTCTTGATATGCACTGAAATAGTCTTCTTCGTCTTTGAAATAATCAACATGATCAATTTCAATATTAGTAATAATGGCATAATTTGGATGATAAGCTAAGAAATGACGTTTAAACTCACACGATTCAACGCATAGATACTCACTATCTTTTGCAAGATATCCTTCACCATCGCCAATTAAATAACCTGTACTCTTGAATTTAGCAAACATTTCCGACAACATTGTAGTAGTTGTTGTCTTGCCGTGCGAACCGCAAACTGAGATTGATTTATAGTTTTCCATGAGTTTGCCCAAATATTCATGATATCGATAACATGTACAAGTTGGATTATTGCGCGCCGCCATAACTTCTGGAAAATCTTCCTTAAAGGCATTGCCGATAATAATGGTATAGTTATCTTTGATATTTTCCGGATTAAAAGGCAAAATCTTAATTCCCCTCTTAACTAATTCATCTTCTGTAAAAAAGTGTTTTTCTAAATCTGAACCCATGACTTCTTCGCCAATGTCATACAGCATTGTGGCAAGTGAAGCCATTCCAGTTCCTTTAATTCCAATAAAATAAATCATTAATGTTCTTCCGTTTCATTATCATCAAATAGACTAATTGTTTCTTGTTCAGAAATAATATGCGTTTCATCTTTTGGCTTTACTAGGATATCTTCTAAAGTACTATTCGTAAAGTCTTGATTATTAATCATATTCTTTAATGTATCATCATCTTCTTGTGTTTCTTCAAAAGTTGGCAAAGTAATTGCTTCGAAGTCATCTTCCGTTGGTTCTTCATTCGGCATTTCATCAAGCATATCCATTAGAGAGGTTTGTTCAAGATCCATAGAGATTTGAACACTTTCAGTACCATTATTTTCACGAACTTCCTCTAAAACTGTAGGCTTAGATTCATCAATTGGTTCAACTGTTTCTTCCTTAACTAAAGCACTCTTATTCACCGTGCCATAAATTGGCGAGAAAATAGTTCCAATTTTTGAAGCATTCTTTGCATTTAAGTCAGCTTGGTATTGAGGAGTATCAATAATTCTAGGATCTTTACGTTCTTCAATCACACCAAAAATAGGACTAATAGCAGCCTTTGGTACATATTTCTTAGGCTTAGATACAGTTTCCACTTTAATTTTAGGTTGTGAAGGTTTTTTAACAAAATCTTTATCAATATCAATTGTGAAACTACTCTTAGACTTTGATAAATGATCGTTATTCATAATCACTTCTTCACGTGGTTGACTTTCAACTTTTGGTTGAGGTTTTGTTTTTTCGACAACCAGTTTTTCCTTAACAACTTGTTTCACAACCTGTGGTCGAGGTTTAGGAGTCGGAGCAGCCACCGGTCTTTCTTTTTTGGTTGCTTCTTCCGGTACTTCTGGG
>JAHHTG010000085.1 GCA_020024765.1 Thomasclavelia sp.
TATCCGAATAAGCAAAATGAAATTGCTGATATGTTATCTTCTCTTATGGTTTAAGCTATGGGAATAACGCATATTCTCTCTAGATGGTACACTTTTGGTACGACTAGAGGTTTTAGAAAAAGAGAAAACCTCCGAAAAGCCCATAAATAAGGCATTTTCAGAGGTTTAAATTTCATTATATTTTTATTCCCACTCGATTGTTCCACATGGTTTTGGTGTAAGATCATAGCATACACGGTTAACACCTGGAACTTCATTTAAGATACGACTAGTAATCTTTTGTAGAATCGGCCAATCAATTTCTTCGATCGAAGCAGTCATTGCATCAATAGTATTGATTGCACGAATAATTACTGGATATTCATAGCAACGTTCGTTATTCTTAACACCAACTGACTTGAAGTTAGGAACAATTGTGAAGTATTGCCATACCTTTTGATCAAGACCGGCATTGGCGAATTCTTCTCTTAAGATTGCATCAGATTCACGAACTAATGCTAGACGTTCTTTAGTAATTTCACCTAAGCATCTAACACCAAGACCTGGTCCTGGGAACGGTTGACGGAAGACCATACTATGAGGTAACCCTAATTCAATACCACACTTACGAACTTCATCTTTAAATAATTGTTTTAGCGGTTCAACTAATTGGAATTGCATATCTTCAGGTAAGCCGCCAACGTTATGGTGAGACTTAACAACTTTCGCTGTCTTAGTACCACTTTCAATAATATCTGGATAGATAGTTCCTTGTGCTAAGAAATCAACACCCTCAACTCGTGCTGCTTCTTCATCAAAGACTTTAATAAATTCAGAACCGATAATCTTACGTTTCTTTTCTGGATCTTCAACACCTTTTAATAAATCTAAGAATCTTTCACTTGCATCAACATATACTAAGTTAGCATCTAATTGGTTCTTAAATACTTCAACAACACTTTCTGATTCACCTTTACGCATTAAACCATGATTAACGTGAACACAGATTAATTGTTTACCAATAGCTTTAATTAATAATGCTGCAACAACCGAACTATCAACACCACCAGAAAGAGCTAATAAGACTTTCTTGTCACCAACTTGTTTACGAATTAATTCAATTTGGTCATTGATAAAATTTTTAACATCCCAGTTAGTTTCAGCATGACATGTATCAAAAATAAAATGTTTAAGAGTTGTTAAACGTTCATCTTTACACTCGCTCCAAGCACTAAGCACATTTGTGCATTTTGCAAGTTCATGTTCAACTGCTAAAACCGGAATATCGCAATCATACATTGCAGGTTCTACATCAATTGTTTGACCATCGATAATATGGTTAACTCCACCATTGATGATAATACCTTTCACATTTCCTATTTTTTTTAATTGTTCAACTGTTGTGTCATGAGCGTAAATCTCGCTGTAAACACCAAGTTCACGAATTTCACGTGCTAGACGTGTATTTTCTGTACTGCCTAGATCCAAAATAGCAATCATATCTTGTTTCATAACTTCGTCCTCTTTATCTATCTATATATTAATAATATCTATTAATTTTTTAAATTGTAAGCTTAAATTGATGATTTATCAATAAAAAAATGCATAATTTATGCTTAAAATTTATATGGAATAACCACCGGTCATTGTCACTCAATTATTGTAGCTCACTTTATCATCATTGTAATAGACCTTTTGCATATAAATTCCCATAATTAACGAAAAAGATGGCCATATATTAGACATAATGGTATAAATTTCTTATAATGTTGAGTGCATAAGAAAGAATGAATAAATTTGAAATATTATGAAAATTTTAGATAAAATACATAGTCCCCAAGATTTAAAAAAGTTAACGTTCGATGAGCAACTCATCTTAGCTAATGAATTACGCCAAGAGACTATTGAAACGGTTTCTAAAACAGGTGGTCATTTAGCTTCTAATTTAGGTGTGGTTGAATTAACCATTGCCCTTCATACCGTTTTTAACACCCCGAAAGATAAGATTATTTGGGATGTTGGACATCAAGTTTACATCCACAAGATGTTAACTGGACGTCTAGATCAAATGCCTACTCTTCGTCAATTCCATGGTCTTTCAGGTTATCCAAAGACTTGTGAATCCGAATATGATGTCTTTAATGCCGGACATAGTTCAACATCAATTTCAGCAGCTTTAGGTATTGCAAGAGCTCGTGATATCCTTCATGAAAAATATCGTGTTGTCGCTGTCATTGGCGATGGTGCTTTAACCGGTGGTATGGCTCTTGAAGCTTTAAACGATGCCGGCGCAAGCAAAGATACAAACTTAATCATAATTTTAAATGATAATACAATGAGTATTTCACCAAATACTGGTGGTTTAGCACGTATGTTGACAAAAGCGCGTACTCGTCATTCATATACAAATTCAAATAAACGAATTCGTAGTTTCTTCTTAAAAATTCCAGTAATCGGCGTTCCGATCGTCAAAGCAACTCATCGATTTAAATATTGGATTAAATCATTAGTAATTCCAAATATGATGTTTGAAGATATTGGTTTCAAATATTTAGGACCAGTTGATGGTAATAATCTTGAAGATATCGAAACATTATTAAAAGCTGCGAAAGACTTAGAAGGTCCGGTGTTAATTCACTGTAAGACTGTTAAAGGTAAAGGGTATATGCCGGCCGAAAGTAATCCTGACCGTTTCCATGGTGCTTCACCATTTGATATTAAAACAGGCAAAAACCTATCAGTTAGTAAGCAAGATTACTCAGCCGTCTTTGGTGAAACATTATGTGAAATTGCTGAGAAAAATGATAAAGTTGTCGGTATCACAGCAGCTATGTGCTTAGGTACAGGCTTATTACCATTCTCAGAAAAGTTCCCAGATCGTTTCTTCGATGTTGAAATTGCTGAACAACACGCCATCACTATGGCAGCAGGATTAGCGCGTGGTGGATGTATTCCAGTCGTACCAATCTATGCATCATTTATGCAAAGAGCATATGACCAAGTCATTCATGATGTTTGTATGCAAAACTTACATGTTGTCATGTGTTTCGATCGTGCTGGTGCGGTTGGTGCTGATGGTGAAACTCACCAAGGTATCTTCGACTTGTCATTCATGCGTGTCGTACCAAATCTTGAAATTCTTGCACCTCGTAACTTCACCGAATTAAAGGCTATGATGCAATATGCTGTTGAAGTATGCAAGGGTCCAGTAATGATTCGTTATCCAAGAGGTAGCGAAGATGCCCTTGACAAAGAAATGGATTATGATATAACCCTTCAAAGAATTTGTGATCATAAGTCTGAAGTCTTAAGCCAAGGTGAAAAGATTATGCTTTGTTCAATTGGTAAGATGGGTGCAACGGCATTACGTGTTAAAGAGGATCTTCAAGCTCATGGATTTAACCCAATTGTTATTAATGTCAGTTACTTAAAACCACTTGATGTCAATACAATCAAGGAACATTTAACTGGTGTAACTAACATCTTTACAATTGAAGATGGTGCTATCGAAGGTGGTTTATATACCGAAATGCTTGAACAATTTACTGACACAATCAAGATTAAAGGTTATGCATATCCACAAGCCTTTATTGAACATGGTAGTATCAATCAACTAGAAGAAAAATATCATCTTGACCATAAGTCAATTGCCGAAGATATTCTTTCAATTATTAAATAAGTATTTAAGTGAGTCATTATTGGCTCACTTTTTTATACAAAAAATGATACCCATAAGGTATCATTAATAAGTTTTATTCAGCAAGATTTGCATTGCTTTAGCGCATGGTTCATATAACCATAAAGTCGATAAGAAAGATGAGCCAGCAAGTAATAATTCAAATAGAATATCACTCACAAGATATGCCCAGAAATTCATGTGCATAATTAGAACGCTAGGAATTAAATAAACCCATGAATATAGTAATGCTGCCAAAATGCTAAAATAAGCTAGGCCTAAACTACTATCAACACGTTTAAATACTGTTGTTAGTAATAAGGGTATTAAGGTCCATCCCAACAACATGAATGGTGTATAAATAAGATTCATCGATCCCATAACTAAGTTATCTAATCCAACGTGAATTAAAATAATCAGAATTGTCTTCTTAAACCCCAACATCTTGGTATATAAAATAATTAAGAAAACGGTTAATTGTATATTAGGTAAAAAAGTTAAAACTTCTTCTTGGATAAATAAAATAGCACTAAAAATCGCAATAATTACTAAATCTTTTGTCTTATTCATTAATAAATTCAGTGATTACAAATGAAACATTCAAACCATCTTCAAGCACGATGTCTTGAATTCCAACCATGCTCATTTCTTCGTTAACATAGATAGCCAAGAATGTAGACCAATCTTCTGGTGTTACATATTCTTCCATTGCCATCAACATACCGTTTTCAATGAC
>JAHHTG010000086.1 GCA_020024765.1 Thomasclavelia sp.
GCAATGTATAAACCTGGTTCATTTGAAATAACCATACCTGGTTCTAACACACCTTGTTTAGCAGCATCAGATACATCATGTGTATCTAAACCAATTTGGTGGCTGACACCATGGAAGAAGTATTCGCGAACACCCTTATCTAAACCAAGACTTGGTAATACTTCATTATAGTAATCAATAACGACACGATTTAAATCACGTAACGATACGCCTGGTTTTGCAGCGGCTTGAACTTTCTTTTGAGCTGTTAGAACTGTGTTGTAGATAGCTTTTTGACGTTCAGTAAATTTACCATTAACTGGGAATGTACGTGAAATATCAGCACAGTAGTAACCATGAGTTGCGCCTAAATCACATAGGAATAATTCACCATCTTGAACTGGTTGGTTATTATCTGAATAGTGAAGTGTTGTTGCACGAACACCACTAGCAGCAATTGTCTTGAACGAAGTCTTATTGCAACCACGTTGCATTAATGAAAAGTCAAAGATACCTTCAAGAACCATTTCATTAAGATTTGGACGAATGTTATGCATCATAGCTTCGATACCCTTTTGTGTGATATTGATAGCTTTGATAAATTCTTCAATTTCTTCTTCATCCTTAATCATTCTTAAATCTGCAATCTTACCATATGCATCTTTAATGACAACGCTTGGGAATTTACTTTGAAGTTTTTGAGCAAACTTAATGCCTTCGCTTGGTGCTTGTTCAACTGTATAACGCCATAAATCGGCATAGACAGTCATCGAACCGAATGAACGTTCGCTATTGTAAAGACTTTGGAAATCTTCGTCAAAATCAGTTACATCGCGAACATCATCGATACCACTAATTTCAGCAGCTTCTTCGAATGTTAAACGGCCACCAACCCATTTAGCTAGTACTTCATCAAATGGTGGGATGTATAAAGTTGAGTAAACATTACCATTAACTTTACGTAAGACAAGAATCATGCCTTCACGATCAATACCTGTAAAGTAGTAAAAACTACGATTCACATCAAAAGGATATTCTTCATCCTCTGATTTCATAACTTGATTGCCAGAAAATAGTACAACCATTGAACGGTCTTCGACCGATTCCATTAGGCGTACACGACGATTTGCGAAATTCATGAAATTTACCTCCTAGAAAATATCTTCTTCGCTTTCAATAAAACTCTTATCATCATGATTAATATGAATTGTTTCGATATTGTTTAGACATTGTTCAATCAATGCTTCATAATCAAATTTTCCTTCATAGTACTCACATTTATCAAGCTTAGGTTTAGTAACAGGATTCTTAGGCGAGAAGATTGTGCAACAATCTTCATAAGGTAGAATCGAAGTATCGAAAGTTCCAATCTCTTTGGCTATATCGATAATTTCTAGTTTATCCATCATGCATAATGGACGAAGAATTAAATGTTTCGATACTTGACCAATAACAGTTAAACTTTCGGGAGTTTGAGAAGCTACTTGACCTAAACTTTCACCATTAGTAATAACACCAATATTACGACGTTCGCATAATTGATCAGCAATACGATACATCATACGACGCATTACCGTAATGGCATAAGACTCGTTTGTATGTTCATAGATTGCCAATTGTAAATCTGTAAATGGCACAATATGAACAGTAATATCGTTTTGATAAACACTCACGATACGTGCTAATTCTAACACTTTATCAAGTGCTTGTTTAGAAGTATATGGCATTGAGGCAAAATGAATACATTCAACCTTTAAACCACGCTTCATCGTAAGGAATGATGCAACTGGTGAATCAATACCGCCTGACATCATCACTAACGCTTTTTTATTAATACCAACTGGATAGCCACCGTGGCATTGAACCTTTTCATCCATGACATAAGCACAGTCAGTCTTAACCGTAATATAAACCATCAAATCAGGATTATGAACATCAACCTTAAGGTCAGTATTCTTTAAAATATGACCAGCTACTTCACGATTGATTTCATCACTACTTAAAGCAAATGTCTTATCATTACGACGCGCCTTAACTTTAAAAGTTTTATGCGCTGTACGTTTTGATAAATCCAAGGCCTTAGCTTTAATATCTTCAATATCACGTTCGCAACGAATAGCACCACTGAAGTAACTAAAACCAAAAACTTTCTTAAGAACTGGTTTAATAGCTTCGAAGTCTTCACCATTTAGATGAATAAATAAGCCATCATGGTTCTTTTGATATGTTAAAGCCGGAAATTCTTTTAAAGCTTTACGAGTATTGCCTACAAGACATGCAATAAAGTCTTTACGATTCTTACCTTTAGTTGATAATTCGCCATAACGGCAAACGATATAATCGTATTTAATATCAGCCATATTTTTGTATAATCTCCTTTAATGTCGAAATAAAATAATCAATATCAGTTAATGAATTATGCATATCAAACGAAACGCGAATTGCATATTCATCATCAATATGCATAGATTTTAATACTCTTGATGGCTCATTTTCTCTTGAACCACAAGTAGATTTACTCGAAACCATAATCCCCTTTAAATTTAAGGCATTCATCATGACTTCACTCTTAATCGGTGTTGAAATGTTGATGAGGTTACTGATTGCACCTTCAGGGCTATTAATCTTGACGCCATCAATCTTTAACAATTCAGTCATACAGTAATCATGAAGCTTTTGGATATAGGCTTGCTTAGCTGGCAAATCTTCTAAGGCCAAGCGTAATGTCTTCGCTAAAACAATATCGGTAGCAGCATTAGTTGTCCCTCCTCGAATACCAAACTCCTGTTGGCCACCTGAGATTAAGGGGCTAAGTTTAATATAACTACGCTTATATAATACACCGCTTCCCTTTAAACCATGGATTTTATGACTACTGAAACTCGCCATATCAATACCATTAAGATCGATATCAATCTTGCCTAAAGCTTGAGTAATATCGGTGTGGAAGATGGCTTGCGATTTTGTTTTTACAATTTCAGCAATCTTATGGACATCATTAATGACACCAAGTTCATTGTTGACACACATAATCGAAACTAAAGCAGTATCCGGTCTTAAAGCTTTACGAACATCTTCGGGATTGATGCGTCCATCTGCACCTGGTTCAAGATATGTGACATCAAAGCCTAACTTAGTGCGCATTTGTTCCATGGCATTGTAAATACTTGAGTGTTCATAAATCGAAGTAATCAAGTGTTTTTTATCCATATTTTCAAGGCATGTTCCCTTGATCGCAAAACTATTAGCTTCACTAGCCCCACTTGTAAAGATAATATCTTCGGGATTGACCTTTAAAAGTTTGGCAATATTTGCACGTGCTTGTTCGTGTAAACGATAAACAGCGACGCCGTCATCATATAAAGCATCGCTATTACAATAATATTCATCCAGTAATTTTTTATATGTTTGAAGTACTGCTGGATCAGTCTTCGTTGTTGAAACAGCATCTAAATAAATCTTATTCACTCTTTACAGTCCCCATTATTTTCTCATCACAGTTCTTTGGAAATAGTTTTTCAATGCAAGCAATCGCAATTGTTAAACTTTGTGTATATTCACCATTCATATAAGCGAATTCCGCTTTTGAAAGTTCACTATCAAGTTCTGGATAAGATGAACGATACTTATTACCAAAGACAATCGCATTTTCAACCATTAAAGCCATACCAACAACATTGTTGACATTGTTATAAAGTTGGTAAATGAAATCAATGGCTTCCTGCAATTTTGCATTTAAAGTCTTGATATCTAAAGGAATTCCAGCAAGTAATTCTTTAATTTCTTTAACTAAAGCATGACCTTTATTTAAATCTTCTTTATAAGAATCGCTGATGGCTGGTAAACGATATTGCGAAATCTTAACTTCAACTTCATTTAAAACGATTTGAAGTTTTACAACTTGAGTTGCCGCATGATTTTCATCATTTGAAGCTTTATCAATTGAATGTTTATATTCAAGTAATTGTTTTTCTTTGCTTTCAACTTCCTCATATAAAGCATTAGCTTCAATTAATAATTCAGAAGCCGGTTTCAAAGAAGAACGA
>JAHHTG010000087.1 GCA_020024765.1 Thomasclavelia sp.
CATCATAAGCTTCTTGAGTTAAAGTATAGTAACTAACTTCTTCAGCAACTGTAACGTCCATATGTAAATCTTGGTAAACAACGAAAGTAATAGCTTCTGGATCTAATAATAATTCAGGGTTGCTAACTTCAAATTTGAAAGCTAAGCTTGAAGCTAAACCAGTAGCATCTTCAAGTTCTTCAAGAGTTGTAGTACTGAATAATTCAGCTACGCTAGCAACAAATGAAGCGTTTGCTTCTTTTTGAGTAGTAGCGTATTCCTTGATACCAGCTAAATCAATTGTTTCACCAACTTTTTCAGCATCTTTCTTGCACTTATTAACAGCGCCATCAATAGTAGCATCATCAGCTAAGTGGAATAATACTGTCTTACCTTCTTCTGATAAAACGATACTTGTACGAGCTTCATTACCTGCAGCGTTCCAAGCTTCAACAAACTCTTTAACAACTCCAGTTAATTCAGTAGATTCAGTTTCAGTTTCAGTAGCACCAGTTTCAACTTCTTGAGTTGGTTCAGATTCAACAGGTGCTTCTGGTTGTGTTTGGCCACATGCAACTAACATTGAAGCCATTAGGATTAAAGTAATAATTTTCTTCATAAATACTCCCTCTTTCTTATAATCGCTTTTTTAATTATGCCATAATTTTATAAACAAATAAATACTAAATTTTATAAAAAAACAGGCAATCCATGCCTGTTTATTTGTGATTGATGGTGATCCGTACGGGATTCGAACCCGTGAATGTCGCCTTGAGAGGGCGATGTGTTAACCATTTCACCAACGGACCAATAAAGGGCCGTAGCCCTTTAAATAACTATTTGTTTAAAGCGTTTTGAGCTGTTTCACAGATTGTCTTGAAGCCAGCAGCATCATGAATAGCGATTTCAGAAAGCATCTTACGGTTGATACTGACTTCTGCTAGTTTTAAACCGTGCATTAACTTAGAATAGCTCATACCATTCATACGAGCTGCAGCGTTAATACGTGCAATCCATAACTTACGCATTTCACGTTTGTTCTTCTTGCGGTCGATATATGAATATCTTAAAGAACGCATTACTTGTTCATGAGCAGTACGGTATAATAAGTGCTTAGAACCAAAGTAACCTTTAGCTTGTTTTAAAACTCTCTTACGTCTATTTCTAGTTGGAGTTGATCCTTTTACTCTTGCCATTTCTTATACCCTCCTATCCTTGTAATAATTCCTTAATACGTTTAACATCAGTCTTATCCATAATAGCTGATTGTCTTAATCCCACTTTTTGTTTGTGAGTTTTGTTTGCAGCAAAGTGCGATGTGTAAGCGTGATGTCTCTTGATTTTTCCGCTTCCAGTAACTTTAACACGTTTAGCTAAAGTTCTTTTTGTCTTCATTTTTGGCATTTGATTTTCCTCCTATTTCTTCTTAGGTGCTAATACGCAAGACATAATGTTTCCTTCAAGTGAAGGACGTTTTTCGACATGTCCAACTTCCGCAAGTCTTTCAGTAAAATCATTCATGATTTTCATACCAACTTCTTGACGTGTGATTAAACGACCACGGAAACGCATATCAACCTTAACCTTCATTCCATCAGCAAGCCATTTGCTAGCTTGTTTAACTTTTGTTTCAAAGTCATGAGTGTCAATAACTGGTGATAAACGTAATGGTTTAACTTCAGTTATATGTTGATTTTTCTTAGCTTCTTTAGCACGTTTTTGTGCTTCGAAACGATACTTACCATAGTCCAAGATTTTGCACACTGGTGGTTGAGCTGTTGGAGCAACACATAATAAGTCAAGTTCGTATTCATAAGCCTTTTCGATGGCTTCACGACGTGACATAGTACCTAATTGCTCACCTTTAGGTCCGATAACAAGAACTTCTTTAAAGCGAATATTCTCATTTACCAAATCTTCATTTTGATTTTTTCTTGTGATAAAAGACACCTCCAATAAAAATAAAAAGCGAGTCAAAGCCCACTTTAATTAATCACTATTAAGTAGCAATTATACCTAAATCTTAAAGATATCAGGTGAGAAGTGGTCTTCTACTTTCTACATACTTTTTATTACTTTTAAATACTAACATATTGTTTAACTATATGCAAGTATTTATTTAGCCATACTCAAAGTACTTAACTATCATACACAATCTAAAAGGAAACATCAAGATGATGTTTCCTTTTAATATTAAATATTAACTTCTAATGATTCAAAAGCCTTTAAGATATCGAGATTCTTAGCGCCACCACCTTGAGCCATAAATGGGTTTCCACCCCCTTTTAATTCAAAGTTACCTGCCACCGATCTAAACAATTCACCACTATTAACTTGAATATCTTTGCTGTGTGTAATTACAACATGCATTCGATTATCCATGCTAGCCACAAGGAATAGTAATTTAGATGTTTCTCTAACAATCATTGATGCAAGTTTTGAAACTTGTTTTGCATCCAAATCTTCAAAGTTTGCAATAATAACTTTCTTTTCACTATTGATATAATCTTTAGCAAGCAATCCCAAATATTGATCCTTGGCTTTTTCTAGTTCTTCACGAGTTTTCTTTAAATCACCTTGAAGTTTTGTGATACCATCAACCACTTCATATATTGGTGTAGCCAATTTAACAGAGGCTTGTTTCAATTCTTTATATTGATGACCATAAGTTGAATTTAGTAAATCGCCAACTAAGAAATAAATACGATATCCTCTAGTAGTCTTTTCATAACGTTCAATCTTAAGCATTTGCAAATATCTCAAACTTGGGACATGGATGCAACCACACATATTATAGTCAATATCCCCAATTTTAACAGCACGTAGGTAATCATGCTCCATTTTTTCTTCGGGTGCATATTGCAGTGCTTCTTCTTTAGTTGGATAAACGATTTCAATTGGTAAATCTTCCAAAATGAATTCATTACAAATTGTTTCCAAATAGGTGATTGTATCATCATTTAAAGTTTCGAATGCCATTTCAGCACCAATTTCCTTGTCATCATTAAAGAAAGCAATCGTCTTGGCTTCACAGCGTTTATTGATTAAACCGCATAGCAAGTGTTGAGCAGTATGAATTTGACAATGAAGCTTTCTTAATTCCCAATTAACACACATATGAACATTACCATCAAGTTTTTCAGTTATTAAATGATATACGACACCATTAATATATTTTAAATCCAAAACTTCGTTACCGTTAATTGTACCCTTATCAGAAGGCTGCCCACCACCTTCAGGATAGAAAATAGTATCAGTGCACGCAATCCAATATTTGCCATCATCTTCGATGGCATCAGATACTTCTGTATCAAGTTCAATTAAATCCCATTTATCATAATTATAATTAATCATCTTACATAACCTCTGAAATAACTTTCTTTTCAACTTTAATATTTTTGCCATCAAGATAAATAATAGCAAATGAAGGTTCTGAACCATCCCTGTTCCACCAACAAGAACCAGGATTGATAAACCTAATACCTGCGGTTTCGTAATCAGCATAGATGTGAGTATGTCCATAGAAACATAAATCAACTTCATGCTGTTGAGCTTTGTAAATTAGATTATCATTTGAAGTTAACGTTAAATAGCGATGACCATGCAACATTAAAATGCGATGACCTTCGATTTCATAAATTAACTCAAGTGGAAAATCATAACCAGCATCATTATTTCCTCTAATAGAAATAAACGGTAACAAATCAGCAGGTTTCTTTTCACTATCACCACAATGCAAAAAGTAATCAGCATCCTGATTAGCTTCATAAATCTTTTTTAACACTTCCATATCGGAGTGATTATCAGATACAAGTACAATCTTTTTCATAATAAGAGTAATTAATTTTAACGTAATCGTTAATAAATTGATCTAAATCATGATCGTGCTTAGTTTTAACTAAAACTTCTGGTCCATCAAAAAATTCACACAAATCAAATTCAAGGTTATTAGAATCGTAGATTCGTGCATTTGGATAATATTTCGCAAAAATATCTTTAACAATCGGAAAGTGCGTACAACCTAAAAT
>JAHHTG010000088.1 GCA_020024765.1 Thomasclavelia sp.
TTCTCTAACGATATAGTTTTCCCCTCCATATTCAACTTCGTTGTTGAAAATACAAGTGGCGCCTAAGGCATCGTTGTCATAGACAATTTTACCTTTATCGTTAAAAACGACAACACACACGTTATTATTCAAAATCGAATCAAAAGTCCGATCAATCTCGGTTTTTGACACATTTGAATTCGTGATGATGTCATTTTCAATAGAACTTGCAATAACTTCAATTGTGGTTAGACGATCATTTCGATAATACGGCTTAATTAATGTAATTTGTAAGAATCCCAGTATCAATAGAATGGATATGGAAAACAGAAAGAAGTAAAGCCAGACATTGAAACGAACACCTTTCAGTTTATGCTTCAAATTTGTACCCCATTCCTCTGACAGTTACAATGTGATTACGATATTTCTCGCCCAAACTATGGCGAAGCATCTTCACATGAGTATCAACAGTACGATCATCACCATAATATTCATAACCCCAAACAGCCGATAATAAATTTTCACGTGATAAAGCGATATTTTTATGTTCAGCTAAATAAATTAATAAATCTATTTCACGTGGCGTCATATTGATAATTTCACCATCAATCTTAATTTGACGACCCTTAACATCAATTGATAAACCATCAAAATTCATCTTTTGATTAACAGCACGCTTTGAACGTTCAAGAACAACTTTAATACGAGCCATTAATTCCTTAGGTGAAAATGGCTTTGTGACATAATCATCAACACCCATATCAAAACTGAAGAGTTTATCATCTTCCTCTTGACGGGCACTTAACATAATGATTGGCATATCTTTAATTTCTTTAATGCGTTTACAAGCGCTAAAACCATCCAAGCGTGGCATCATGATATCAAGGATTACAACATCATAATTATTCGCTTGAACCTTTTTCAAAGCTTCTAAACCATCATTAGCTTCATCACATTCATATCCATTAATCTTTGCGTATTCTTTGACGACTTCACGGATCATGATTTCATCATCGACAATTAATATTTTTGCCATGTTTACCCCTTTATCTCAAGTTTTGAGACTGTACAAGAACCAACTTTGCGCATTTCGCCTTCGAAATATAAATATTTCTTTTTAGATTCATTAATTAAAGTGCGATAACGAGCATAGAGTTGTGGTTGGACAACCAAATCCAGTTTACCACTATCATCGCTCACACTTAAGAAGCACATCTTTTCTCCGTACTTCGTTGTATATTCACGTACTGATCGTAAAATCCCAAGGCCTTTAACCTCGCCAGTTGCATTGACTAATTCACTTAAAACCTTTGTATCGATATTGTATTTCTTTTTAAACTCTAATAGTGGATTAAACGCGAAATTAAATCCCAGTACCTCTTTTTCTTGTGCAATACGATCACTTAAATTATCTTCCATATTTACCAATTTAATCTTGAACATCGGATCATCAAAGCCAATCATGACATCATCTTTTTTAAGAATGTCATATAGTGAATTCATCATTGTCTTGTGGCTATAACCAAATTCATCAAAGGCACCACTCGCAATCAAACTTTCGAAAACCGTTTTGTTTAGGACGTGTTTTAATCTTAAAACTGTATTTTCGTAATCTGTGAATGGACCATGAAGTTTTCGCTCTTCGACAATCTTTTCTACAGAAACAACACCACAGTTCTTAATGATTGATAACGGCATGCGTAAAGCATCTCCTTCAATCACATAACCTTCATAAGAATGATTGATACTTGGCCCTTTAATCTTTTGGCGAATTCGCATACATTCACTAATATATTCATAAGTCTTAACACTTGAACCAATTGTTCCATTGAGTAAAGCCTTATAGAAATATTTTGGATAATTAGCCTTCAGATATGTCAATTGATACGCAACTAAAGCATAGGCAATTGAATGTGACTTATTAAAACCATAGTTCGCAAACTTTAGAATTAAATCATAGATGCGTTTTGCCAGTTCTTCTTGATAGCCTTTTTTAACACAACCCATAATAAAATCATCTTCAAGTTTTGCCAACTCAGATAATTTCTTTTTAGACATTGCCTTTCTTAAAATATCAGCTTTGCCATAACTAAATCCAGCCATCTTACGGGCAATGGCCATGATTTGCTCTTGATAGACAATAATTCCGGATGTGCTCGCTAAAATTGGTTTTAAATCTTCGTGCAAATAGACAATCTCATCAGGATGAGCACGATTATATAAATAGACCGGAATATTCTCCATTGGCCCTGGTCTAAATAAAGCAATCGTCAAAGCTATATCCTCAAATGTTTGTGGTTGCATCTTTCTCAATAGATTTTGCATGCCAGCTGATTCTAATTGGAAAACACCTAAAGTTTGAACTTTGCAAATTAAATCAAAAGTCTTTGGATCATCAAGCGGAATCTTTGCTAGATTAAATGGTTCTTCACGATTAATATCTTCCTCAATCTCAGCAATAATCGATAAATTTCTTAGACCTAAAAAATCCATTTTAATTAAACCCAAATCCTCAAGATATTCCATTGTAACGCCGGTTGAATATAAATCGTTTTCAATTCGGATTAGTGGTACAACATCGGATAATGGTTTAAGCGACATGACAATTCCTGCAGCGTGGGTTGACATATGTCGTGGTAAACCTTCGAGTTTTAAACAAATCGCAAATAAACGACGTGATTCGTTATTTAAGTCGACCTTTTGACGGAAGTAACTCGATTCCTGATAAGCTCTTCTTAGAGAAATCTTTGGATCATTTGGCACCGCTTTACATAATGAATCAATTTTATCGTAATTTAAAACCCTTGCAACATCACGCAATACTTGTTTTGTTTGTAATGTTCCATAAGTGATGATGTGAGCGACATGATTAACGCCATATTTTTCCTTAACATAGGTAATGACTTCATCGCGTCTATTATCTGGGAAATCCGTATCAATATCCGGCATTGAAACACGTTCCGGATTTAAGAAACGTTCAAAGATTAAACCATACTTCAACGGATCAATATCCGTAATGCCCAGGCAATAAGAAACAAGTGAACCTGCTGCGCTACCACGGCCAGGGCCAACATGAATCCCTTGACGTTTAGCATATAAAATAAAGTCATAAACAATTAAGAAATAATCCTCAAAATGCATTGAGATAATAATTTTTAATTCATGATATAAACGTTCACGATATTCGCGACGTACCTGACCTTTTAATCTTTTTTCAAGGCCAGCTTTCGCTAGATTAATTAAATAATCACGACTATTAGTTCCCTGCGGACAATCATATTTAGGTAATGCAGTCTTTTCAAGTTCCATCTTGACATTGCATAGTGATCCTAAGAAATCCGACATAATCAAATCTTCTTCGGCAAATTCATTATGTAAATCCGTTTGTGACATGAAATAGTGATTATGTTTCACCACCAAATCATTGTCTTTGATATTTTGTTTAGATTTAATAGCAGTTAAAACTTGATAAGCTTCCGCATCATCTTTTTCAAGGTAATAAGTTTTACTCAAAGCGACACATTTGAAATTGTATTTTTGTGTATAATCCTTAATCTTGATATTTAAATCCCTTTGATCAAAGTATTGATTATTTGTAATCCCAACATAAAACTCTTTGAAATGTTGAGACAAAGTTGTTAAAGCAACATCTAAATCTTGATTAAAGAATTTATTATCACTCGGAAACAAAAGAATATTATGGGCAATAAAACGATTTAAATCATTGAGTTTGATTTGTTGATCATGAGTCATAAGATATGTTGAAAGATGCATTAAGTTGACATAACCTTCATCATCTTTGGCATATAATACTGTTTCATAACCGTTTTCATTAATTATCAAATCAAAAGAAAGCCCAATAATCGGCTTCAAATTAGCAACCTTTGCAGCTTTATAAAAAGGTAAGGCTCCTCCTAAAACCAAATGGTCAACTAAAGCAACACTT
>JAHHTG010000089.1 GCA_020024765.1 Thomasclavelia sp.
TTTTATCGTTATCGATGAATTTGCTGAACTAAAAAAAGAACGGCCACAATTTATGCACGAGATTAATCGAATTGCACGCGTTGGACGCAGTTTGGGTTTTCATTTAATTCTAGTTACACAAAAATTGGGCGGTGTAATCGATCAAGAGATTAATGCGAATATTAGTGCACGTATTGCATTAAAAGTTAATACCGAAGAAGATTCTTACGAGATGTTACATAGCAAAGATGCTTACTACTTAAAACATCCGGGTGAATTCTTTGTCTTAAGTAAAGATGGCTTAACTAAGGGGCGAGCGATTTATACACGCGCTTTTGTCGATTGTCGGAATCATGAGACGGTTAATTTAGTTAATCATCAACTTAAAAGCCAGGCAAGTTATAATGTTCAAACAAGTTGCCAAACACGGCAAATAAGTTATTTTATTGAAAAAATTATTCTAGCTCATCGTGATATTGAAAATAACTACTCGATTTTTCTTAAGCCTTTAGCTGATTTAACTTATCGCGATTTAATTGACAAATATCATCGAATTATTAAAAAATGCGAAATTATTGTCGGCGAATATGATGATTACCAGGTAATGAACCAAGGATTATTGATTCATTCATTAAAAAATCAACCTTTTTCGTTAATTTATCTACAAAATTTAGGTTTGGCCAAGAATTGGTTAAATAATGTATTGAGTTCACTAATTGGAAGTGAGATGCATATTGTTCTAATTACACGCAATTTATTACTTTGGAGGGATTATCAATCATACGTTGAAATGGTTGATGCGAATAAAATAGATGATTTGATTTATCTTTGCAACCAAATTAAAGACATTAATTATAAGGTTTTAGTTTTGATTGATGACTATGAAATCTTAAAAGATGTTGAAGAACTCAATAATGAATTAATCAAATTAATGCTTCGGCCATTTAATGATTATTTCTATTTACAAATCCTCGTGAGTCACGGTCAGAAGATTCCTTATCGTTATACACAATTATTTACGTTTTATAGTGAATCTAAGAATAAGGAAGAATTAACTAATCGTTTTGGAACTTATAACGAATTTAGTGAAAATTTGGTATATCAAAATGAAGCTGGCCGGTTAGTCGGTTTTAAAATGGCGATTAATTCAGAAATTCATGGACGAAAATTAAACCATAATATTATCAATCAGATTCCACGCCCTATCAAATGTATTCATACCTCAAACAAAGTTTTAATAGGCTATTTCGAACAAGAACGTTTTCCTCTGTATTTAACCTTTAATGAGCAATGGGTTTTCATTAGTTGGTATGATGACTTATTAAAAGGAGTAAGGAATCTTGTTGGTGAACAAATGAATTTCACTTATTTTAACTATCGAGAAATTAAAAGTCTTGATGGTTATGACCGTGTCATCTGGATTGGTCCACATCTTAATGACCAATATTTATTTATCCCAAAAATCAATCATGATTTAAATCGTAAACAAGCTTATGTTTACACAAATATTGTAAAGGAGGTTATCGAACTCATTGAACAATGAATGGTTTCGAATTGAATTACGATTAATTCCTGAACATCGTGATTCTGAAGTTTTACTTTCTAAACATTTAACCTTGCGTCAAAATATCGATATCTATTTCGAATTAACACATACCAAAGTTGGTAATTATTTACTGGTGCGTTCAAAGGACAATCGTGTTTTGAATAGTGAAGCTCGATTATCGGATTTACATTTAAACGAAGGTGAACGTCTAGATATTTACCCTGTTTCTTGAGTCAAAAACTCGTTGTTTCGTAATTTTTGCCAATCGTGGTAAAATTATTACATGAAAATAAAGTTACTATGGATTGTGGCGTTATTATTGATGGTCGTTGTACCGGTTAATGCAGAAGAAGAAGTGATATATCGTTTGGCAAATGCTACTCAAGAAGGATATCAATATCTAGAGGATGAATTCACTTCTTTTCGCAGTGCGAATCGCTATTATAATCGCAACAAAGATGATTACGATAACTTAGTTTTATTTGAAAATGAAGAAGTTATCTTAATGGAATATGGAATTGTAGAATTCAAGGTCAATGATGGTTGTACCCTTAATCTTGATTACCATGATGTGAAACACAATGCTGATAATACAATTAATGGTTGTTACGGCGTGGAAGGGGCGTATCTTGGATCTGAAAAGAATACCAATCGTGTATATTTTATGATTTCCGATAGTGTTGGTTATACTAATCGTGAAAATGTCGTTTTACATCCTTTCGATAATTTGAAAGTGCGTATTAGTCGTTATACAGCGAAGGATGATCGCTTATATCATGAAATTAAAACGCAATTGAGTAGCGATTTTTATTCTTCAAGCATTTTGTTAGATGAAAAGCCTACATATCTAGAAAACGATAAGACATATTACAGTTATGATGGTCATTATTTCTATCGTGGTTTTAAAGAAATGATCGATGATTATCATGCTGATGTCCATACCAACGCCATCAATCCAAACAATCCTTATTACAACTATTTTGAATATTTGCCACATCGTTCATTATCGAATTATAGTGATTCCGAAATTGAAAACTATCTTGAGAATGTTTTATTCTTCGATCGTAAACTTGATCGCTATAGTGATACGAATGGTGATCGTGCTAATGACGAGGTTAATCGTTCACAATATTTTAATGAAGCTTCATCGTTTTTCGCGAACCAACAATTATATGGTGTAAATGCAATGATGATGCTTAGTTTAAGCATCAATGAATCATCGTTCGGCAAATCGAAGGCAGCTTTCAATGATAATAACTTGTTTGGTCACGCAGCTTTTGATACTGAAATTGAACGCGAAAGTGGCCGTTACCTAAATGTAGCATCTTCGATTTATTCTCATGCTAAACATTATATTAGTGGTCGCTATTGTAATCCAGAAAAAAATAGTTACTATGGCAGTTTCTTTGGCAATAAGAATAGTGGCATGAATGTTGATTATACAAGTGATCCATATTGGGGTGAAAAAGCAGCTAGTTATTATTTTACTTTAGATGGTTTATTGGGTAAGAAAGATTATCAAAGTTATACATTAGGATTGGTTGAAGAACCAAAAGATTTAATTTTCTACAAAAATTCTGAATTAACCGAGGAATTAATGACCATTAAACAAATTACACCTTATTCATCGATTATTCTTGAAGAGCTATCTGATTCTTATAAAGTTCAGTTTGATGCGAATATTGGCGAAAGTGCTCTTTATGATTTTGAAAAGAATGTGGCTTATGTCTCGAAAGACATGTTTGATCACATTTTGAATAAAGATGCACTTCATGGAATTGAATACTGCAACATCACTTTTGATGCGAATGGTGGCCAAATCGATAACTTCGATCAAGTATCGATTAAAGTCGAAAAAAATCAATTACCACCAATGATTCGTCCAACAAGACAAGGATATGAATTTGCAGGTTATAGCCAAATGATTCGTGTGGCAAGCAGAGATGAAACATATGTTGCACAATACAATGAAATTAAATCGATTGAGATGTTGGAAAATCCAAAGAGAATTGTTGAATTAAACAAAACTATTAATTTGAGCAATGGATTAATTAAAGTAGTCTTTGCGGATGAAAGCTACAAAGAGATGCCTTTGACAACTGATATGATTCGTGGTTTTGATCCAAATGTCGAAGGGGTTCAAACGGTAATTGTTGATTATTGTGGTGTACAAACAAGTTTTGAAGTTGAGGTTAATGGTCAAATTTCTATTGCGAAAAAGGAACTTGATCAAGACGTTGACCAAATTGTTGAACAATATAATAAGTCAGGTGACTTTAATACTGAAGAATTATTTAGGATTAATGATAATTTAGCTTTAAGCGATTTGTATTTAAC
>JAHHTG010000009.1 GCA_020024765.1 Thomasclavelia sp.
CGCATAAAAAATACCCTCCTTACTGGTTTGTCCAGTAAAGAGGGTACATATCAAACGTGACTGTTTTTTGATTAATATAATTATATTTAATTATTTGATTTGATATTAACGTTGTAGAAAGAGTCTTTGCCTAAAAATTTAGCGGTAGTGCCTAATTCATCTTCAATTCTCATTAATTGATTGTATTTAGCGATACGATCAGTTCTTGACATAGAACCTGTCTTGATTTGACCGCAATTTAAACCAGTTGCTAAATCCGCAATAGTTGTATCTTCAGTTTCACCAGATCTATGTGAAACAACACAAGTATATCCAGCTTGTTTAGCCATTTGGATTGCATCTAGTGTTTCAGTGATTGTGCCAATTTGGTTAAGCTTGATTAGTACACTATTAGCGATACCCTTTTCAATACCTTCTTTAATAATTGAAGGGTTAGTAACGAAGATATCGTCACCAACTAATTGAACACGTTTGCCAAGACGATCAGTTAATTTCTTCCAACCATCCCAGTCTCTTTCGCCTAGACCATCTTCAATTGATACGATTGGGTATTTTTCAATCCATTCTTCCATCATGTCAATCATTTCATCAGTTGTCTTATTACCAGTACCTGATTTCTTTAATTCATACATACCAGTTTCATGGTTATGGAATTCAGAAGCGGCTACATCTAAGCAAATACAAATATCTTTACCAGGAACATATCCAGCAGCTTTAATAGCTTCAACAATTAATTCTAGAGGTTCTTCGTTACCTTCACGGCATGAAGGAGCAAAACCACCTTCATCACCAACGTTAGTATTGTAACCTCTTGATTTTAGAACTTTTCTTAAGTTGTGGAAAGTTTCAGCACCCATTCTTAAAGCTTCTTTAATTGATTTAGCACCAACTGGGAAAATCATGTATTCTTGGAAGTCAACAGTTGAGTCAGCGTGTGAACCACCATTTAAAACATTCATCATTGGAATTGGCAACGTTGTACCATTGCAACCACCTAAATATTTGTATAGAGGCATACCATAATAATCAGCAGCTGCACGAGCAGCAGCCATTGATACTGCTAACATAGCATTAGCTCCTAAGTTAGTCTTACCTGGAGTGCCATCCAAGTCAATCATGACTTTATCGATTAATGGTTGATCAGTTACATCTAAACCTAATACGGCAGGTGCGATGACATCGTTAACGTTGGATACAGCTTTTAGAACACCTTTACCTAAGAAACGGCTCTTGTCACCATCTCTTAATTCAAGGGCTTCACGTTCACCAGTTGATGCACCAGAAGGTACAATGGCGCGTCCGAAAGCACCAGATTCAGTTGTTAATTCTACTTCAACAGTAGGGTTGCCACGTGAATCAAGAACTTCACGTGCATATACATCAATAATTGCAGGCATTTTTATCTCTCCTTATTTTGTCTCTTCAATTAAAGCTTTGAAAGAATCAATCTTTAATGATGCACCACCAATTAGAGCACCATCAATATCTTCCATAGCTAAATATTCTTTAATATTATTCGGTTTTACAGAACCACCATATTGGATACGAACGCGATTAGCAGCATCATCACCATAACAATTGCGTACTTCATCACGCACAATTTTACAGCAGTTTTCAGCAATTTCTTTAGTCGCTGACTTACCTGTGCCGATTGCCCAAATTGGTTCATATGCAATAACTAAATTAGCAACTTTTTCAGTATCTAAATTAGCTAAGCCTTTTGATACTTGGCTACGAATCACTATTTCTGTTTCACCAGCATCAAATTGAGCCTCAGTTTCACCAACACACATAATTGGTGTCATACCAGCTTCAATTAATTTATGAATTTTCTTATTTACGGCTTCATCGGTTTCATTAAACATTTGACGACGTTCAGAGTGACCGACGATACAGTGAGTGACATTAAGTTCTTTAAGCATTGGAATGCTTACTTCACCAGTAAAGGCACCACTTTCTTCATAATGGCAATTTTCAGCCGCAATAATTAATTTTTTGGCGTTACTAGTAGCATCTTTTAATGCTGTAAAAGGAACACCGATGCCGTATGTGCAATGATCATTCACAAATGGTTCAACCGCATTGATGAACTCGATTGTTTCCGCACATGTATGGTTCATTTTCCAGTTACCAACGATAATTGGCTTTCTCATATTATTTCTCCTCGATAATTGCGATACCAGGCAATTCATTGCCTTCCATATATTGTAAACTTGCGCCGCCACCTGTTGAGATATGTGTAAACTTATCAGCATAGCCTAAGTTCTTAGCAGCGCTAGCGCTATCACCACCACCGATAACACTCATACAGTCGTCAAGTCCTGCAATAGCTTTACATACACCAATTGTGCCAACGGCAAATTCTGGTTTTTCAAAGACACCCATTGGGCCATTCCAGAAAACAGTCTTAGCACCAGCCAATTCCTTACTGAAATATTCGATTGATTTTGGACCGATATCTAAGCCCATGAAACCATCTGGAATTTCATTGGCTTCTACAGTTTTGATTTCAGTTGGATTATCGAAATCATTAGCGATGACATTATCAAGAGGTAATAATAGTTTGTCGCCTCCTTTTTCCATGAATTCCTTTGCAATTTCAACTTTGTCTTCTTCAAGTAGTGATGTACCAACATTCCAACCTTTAGCCTTATAGAATGTATAGGCCATACCACCTCCGACAATAACTTTATCGGCAATCTTTAATAAGTTTTCGATAACGGCAATCTTATCAGAAACTTTAGCTCCACCAAGTACAGCAACAAATGGGCGTTTAGGTTCATCTAAAGCTTTGCCTAGATACAATAATTCTTTTTGAATTAAGAAACCTGCAGCGCTTGGCAAGTGCGATGGAATACCTACAGTTGAAGCATGCGCACGATGCACAGAACCAAAGGCATCAGAAACATATAAATCACCAAGTGATGCCCAATAAGCACCTAGTTCTGAATCGTTCTTTGTTTCACCTTTTTCATAACGTGTATTTTGCATTAACACGATATTGCCCTCTTCAAGTTCAGCAACAGCCTTTTCAAGAGTTGCACCACGAGTTTCGTTCACAAATGTCACTTTAGAATTTGGAACTAATTCTTGAAGACGTTTAGCGACAATTGCCATGTCGTTCTTTGCTTTATCAGCTTCAGTTTTCTCAGGATCTTTATGATTAACTTTTCCTAAGTGTGATAATAAAATTATTTTCGCTTTATTATCGATTAAATAGTTGATTGTTGATAATGCGGCACGAATACGATTATCATCAGTGATTACATCACCTTTGTGAGGCACGTTAAAGTCAACACGGACAATAACCTTCTTGCCGGCAACATCTAAATCCGTAACGATTTTTTTCGCCATTATGATTTCCTCCTAAATAGTACCCTTAAATTATAGCACTTACACTATGCCGTTGTAAGGTCAACCAAATAAAAAGCGAACTTGTTAGTTCGCTAAATGTTGATTAAAAACTTTACGATACGCTCGAATAACGAGTGGAATATATAGAATAACTACCACAATTTCAGCAATCGGATATGCATACCAAACATAATCTAAAACACCAAATTGTGCTAAAACATAAGCCATTGGAATCAAAATACCCACTTGTCTTAAGATCGATTGCATCATCGAAGTTGCACCTTTACCAAATGATTGGAAAATTGTCGAAATGACAATTGAAGCACCGGCTGGAATAAAAGACAAAGCAATAGTGCTTAATGTTACGCGGCTAATTGCAGTAAGTTCTGCATCCATTTCAAAGAAACCTAGTAACATATCTGGTACTGTTCTAAAGACAATTGTACCAATAGCCATAAATGATAAAGCTGATAATAAATATAAAATAGCCGTATCTTTATAACGTTTTGAATTTTTTGCCCCATAGTTATATGAAAGAATTGGTAATGCTCCTTGATTAAAACCAAAGACCGGCATAAAGACAAACGATTGCAATTTGAAATAAATACTTAAACTTGTAACCGCTAGTTCGCTAAAGTTAACAAGAATTCGGTTTAACATTGTTGTTGTGAAACTACTTACCATGTTAATAACAGCAGTTGGTAATCCAACGGCATAAATATCTTTAATAATACGTTTTTCAAACTTGAAACCTTCAAAATTAATGCGAACTTCATGTTCACCAAAGATGACAATATATCCGCAAAACAATGCACTAAGGCATTGGCCAATAACAGTTGCAATCGCAGCACCTTTAACACCCAATGCCGGTAATCCAAACATTCCAAAGATTAAAATTGGGTCTAAGATGATATTTGTAATGCTACCGATTAATAAAGAAATTGTCGGAATAATCATATTACCTTGTGCTTGTAAGATACGTTCAAAAGTAATTGAAGACATTTGTCCAATATTAACAACTAAAACATAGATTAAATATTGATAACCAAGTTCAATAATTTCAGGACGTTCAGTAAACATACTCAAGAATGGGCGTGTAACAAAGAACGCCGCAACCATGACAATCGCACTTTGGATTAAAGATAATACAATACCGGTTGTCGCTACACGTCCCGTTTCCTCTAAACGTCTTTCACCCAAACGACGTGAAACAAGAGCCCCGGTACCAACCCCAAGTCCTAAAGCTAAACTTAAACTAATAATTTGAATTGGGTAAGCTAAACCAACTGCAAATAACGCGTCTTGCGAATAATTAGAAATAAAAATTGAGTCCACGATGTTGTACAAAGCTTGAACTAACATCGAAAAGACTGCTGGTAAACCCATCGAAAATAATAATTTCGGAATTGGCCATGTCGCCATTTTATTTGTATTTGTTCCCATAATCAAAGATTATAGCACAATTACACTGTATTAAATTAAGATTAATTATCTTATAATAGAGTTATGTATCCAAAGAATCCTGTTCGTACATCATTGACAATCGAAAAATCAGAATTCATCTGTTATCTTTTCGAATGTCATGATGTTGAAGAATATAAAGAATATTTAAATGCTGTTAAGAAAAAACACTATGATGCCACACATCATTGTAGCGCATTCATTGCACCTAACATCAAACGATCAAGTGATGATGGCGAACCCGCTGGTACAGCTGGTGTCCCAATTCTTAACACATTAGAAAAACGTGGTTTAAATAATACTTTAGCTATTGTCGTTAGATATTTTGGCGGTATTAAACTTGGGGCTGGTGGATTAATCAGGGCTTATGGCAATGCAACAAGCAAGGCCTTAGATGAAGCAGAACTTGTGGAGGATGTTGAAATTAATGAATATCAACTAACTTTGCCTTATGATCTAGCGAATAAGATCGATTATTTCTTAAGATCTCAAACCGATATTGAGGAAACAACTTACGATATCGAAGTTACATATACCTATCTAACCAATCTTGATCTTGAAGCCAAGATTCTCGAATACACCAAAGGTATTACCCCAAAACATATTGGCACAAAAACTTTACAAAAACTCGTAAATAAATGATGTATAATAAAAGTATGGAAAACTCCTTAGTAATTTTAAATTCAATGAATCATTATGTTGTTGCAATTAATCTTGGACTTGGATTAGTGCTTTTAATTGTGTTAATTCGTTTCTTAATGAAAATCAATCATTCTAAACAACAAGTTGAAGCAACTATCGATAGTGTCAATGATGTCAAACTAAAAGTTGATGCCACTCAAGCTAAATACAACATCGTTTCAAGTGACATTAAACATAAAACAACAATCTTTGGTAAAGTTTTCTCAACTGTAGCTGTGCTTAAATATCTTCGTAAACGTGAAAATCGTCGCCGCGAAAAAGAATATAAAGAATATCAAAAGCATCGCCAACAACTCTCAAACATTTTCAAATAAGCTAGTTAATAGCTTATTTTTTACTTTAGGAAGGAACTATTCATGAATCAAGAAACAAGTCTTTCAAAACTTTTCACTACATTCTTTAAAATTGGTCTCTTCACTTTTGGTGGAGGCTATGCAATGTTGGCAATGATTGAAGATATCTGTGTCGAAGATGAACATTGGATTAATCATGATGATATGGCCAATATTACAGTTATTGCGGAATCAACACCCGGTTCGGTAGCGGTTAACTGTGCAACTTATGTCGGTTATCGTCAGCGACATAAAATGGGAGCCTTTGTTGCCACAGTAGGTGTTATTCTCCCTTCATTCATTATTATTTATTTAATTTCAATCTTCCTAGCAAACTTCTTAGAAATTCCAATTATCGCTAAAGCCTTTAAGGGCATTCAAATCGCTGTTAGTTTATTAATTATTAATGCTGGAATTCGTATGTTTAAACATAGCGAAAAAAATCCTTTAGCCCTAATAATGATGGGTGGCTGCTTTGTGATTACAATCATTGCAAACTTCTATCCAATTAATATCTCAACCATAACTTTAATGATTATTTGTGCCACTATCAGTTTAGTTGTTTCATCAATCAAGAAATGGAGGGGACGTTAATGAAAATCTTTATTGATTTATTCTTAGGTTTCATTAAAGCTGGAACATTTGCGTTCGGTGGAGCTTATGCCGTCATTCCCATTATTCGTGATATTGTTCAACATTATGGTTGGTTAACGGACGAAGCCTTAAGTTATATGGTGGCTGTTAGCGAATGCACACCTGGTTCTTATATCGTTAATCTCGCAACTTATATTGGTAGTACCCAAGCGGATTTCTTAGGTGCTTTAGTTGCTACAATCGCTGTTAATATTCCATCATTTATTATTGTCGTCTTATTAATGAAGGTTTTAGATAAATTTTTAACCAATCATTACATTAAAACAATCATGGATGGTTTGAAATATTGTGTCATTGGGGTCATCTTAGCAATCGGTTGTTTTATGATGTATGAAAACAGTATTGTAAGTACGGGTCTAGCAATCAAACCAATCGCAATAGCGATAGTTTTAATTTTGATTAGTTATTTATACAAATATCTTCTCAAGAAAAAATTATCACCAATCATGATGATAATTTGTGGGGCAATTCTAGGAATTTTAATCTTCTAAGCATAATAAAAGCTCATTAACCAAATTAGGCTAATGAGCTCTTTTTTATTTGTTTTCAGTTTCACCAAATTCAGCTGGTTTTTCTGTTTTTGGCGATTCCGTAACGTTTTCTGTTGGTTCGCGATCTAGATTACTTGGCAAGTAAAAGATTTGTTCACCATCTTTTGAAAACATATAATTACCACGAGCATAGGTTTGCACATAGTTTGGATCTTCGAGCTTCGTTTTCTTTGAAAGTAATAAGGCATTTTCTTCCTTAAGACGATCTAGTTCAACTTGAGCAATCTCTTGGCGTTTCTTTAGTTCAACAGTTGAGTAAACTTCAGTAGCAACACCATATAGTAAGTAAATCGAAAAGGCAATTGCGACAATACACAACGCTTTGACGACATCACGATTTAAAGTTCTCTTCTTCTTCATATCGTTATTATATCCTATAACTCTTCTTCTTGCACATTTCTTTTTTCAGAAATCACTTCATACATTGCAGCCGTTTCTTCTTTCTTGGCATGTTCTTTAACTTCCAAGATGCGAATAACTAACTCACGATGTCCAAAAATAATGGTTACTTCATCAAGAGGTTTAATCTCGCTTGAGGCCTTAGCTAAGCGACCGTTAATTAATAAACGATCATTTTCAGCCAATTCTTTGGCAACCACACGGCGTTTTAAGACGCGAGCAACTTTTAAATATTTATCTATTCTCATCTTTAACTAATTCATCAAGGTGATCCAATAATTGGATGAGTTTCTTGATTTGCTCCTTCTGATTTTGAATACTAAATTCAATTCTCTCTTTAATATAGCGAATTTTTAAATCCCGTGTCAATTTCGCACAGTATTCAAATAATTTCATGCCATCCATCGTACTGCTAAAGTTCTTGTCAAGAGTAACCACCATTTGTTTATTGATTACTTTAATCGATTCGATATATTGATCATCCATTAATAGTTCAAGACGTTTCTTTTCAAATAATGCTTCAACCTCTTTTGGTAGACGACCAAATTCATCTTTGACTTCAGCATAGTAACTTAATAGTTCAGCTCTATCTTTGATTTGATCAAGACGATGATATAGTGTTAGTTTTTCATAATCATTACCTGTAAATTCGGTTGGAATATAAGATTCAATCGGCACAATTGGTTTTGTGGTTTGAACTTCTTCAGGAACTTCTTCACCACGTTTGCGTTTAATCGCTGTTCCTAACATTGATAGATATAAGTCTAAACCAACATTATCAATGAAACCAGATTGCTGAGGTCCTAACATATCGCCAGCTCCTCGGATCGACAAGTCACGCATCGCAATCTTATAGCCACTGCCCAAAGCAGTAAATTCTTTGATGGAATTTAGACGTTTAGTTCCAAGTTCTGATAGTTCTTTTTTTGGTGGTACCATCAAATAAGCATAGGCAATGCGATCACTTCGGCCAACACGGCCTTTGATTTGATAAAGTTGCGCTAAACCAAATTTGTGCGCATCTTCAATAATTATTGTATTGGCATTTGGAATATCAATACCCGTCTCAATAATCGTCGTACAAATTAGAATATCGGCACGTCCTTCATAGAATTCCTTCATAACATCTTCAAGTTCTTCACGATTCATCTTACCATGAGCCACTATAACACGTGCATCTTTAAACATCTTGGCAACCTTAGCTGCGAAAATATAGATTTCATCAACATTATTGTGAAGATAGAACACTTGACCACCTCGCGATAATTCGCGTTCCATAACTTCTTTAATTAAACCCAAATTCTTTTCAACAACATAAGTTTGTACTGGATATCGGTTATGTGGTGGAGTGTCTAATGTCGATAGACCTCTTAAACCAACAAGCGACATTTGTAGAGTTCTCGGGATTGGCGTTGCACTCAATGACAAAACATCAACGCTTTGCTTCATTTCTTTAATTTTTTCTTTATGTTCAACTCCAAAACGTTGTTCCTCATCAATGATTAATAATCCTAAATCTTTAAATTTAACATCTTTTGATAAAATTCGATGGGTGCCAATGACAATATCTATTTTGCCATCCTTAATACGTTCAAGAGTTTCTTTTTGTTCCTTAGGCGTGACATAACGATTTAAAATCGCAATCGAAACTGGATAATTCGCAAAACGTTTCTTATAAGTCTTTAAATGTTGCATCGAAAGCACAGTTGTTGGGCAAAGATATGCCACTTGTTTACCATCAAGTACAGCTTTCATACTGGCACGAATCGCAACTTCAGTTTTACCAAAACCAACATCTCCGCATAGTAAGCGATCCATTGGTTTCTCACTTTGCATATCAGCTTTAACCTCACTAATAGCGCGAGCTTGATCAGCTGTTAGTTCATAACTAAACTCACGTTCAAATGATTTTTGAACATCATTATCTTCACTATACTTAAAGCCAATTTGTTCATTACGAGCAGAGTATAAATCAACTAAGCGTTCCGCTAAATCATCAACACTCTCTTCAACTTTAGCTTTTGTCTTTGCCCATTCCTTAGAACCAAGTTTATGAAGTTTTGGTACAATACCATCTTTTGAAACATATTTACGAACTAACGAGAATTGATTTAAAGGTACTAATAGTTCATCATTACCCCTATATAAAATTTTAAGGTAATCAAGTTTAATACCATTAACTTCACGTTTTTCGATTCCAACATACTGACCAATACCATATTGGTTATGAACGACATAGTCACCACGTTTTAATTCATCATAAGAATTAAGTTTTGTCGCTTCTTCATATTTACGGGCATAACCACCAACAACCTTTTTGTTTTGGAAAATTTCTTTGGATGTATAGACAACTAAATCAAGTTCTTTAACTTCAAAGCCTTCATTAATCGTACTGATTGTTAAGTTTAACCCCGGTTTTAGTTCATCATCTTCATCAAGATATAAACTATAGAAGATATCATTGGCAATACAGAATTCTACAACTTCACTCATTTCATTATCGCTAAGACACATCAAAATACAACTATGTTCAAACTTAAAGATAGTATTCATCACTGTCTTTAAAGAACCATTTGGTAAATCAACAGCCTCAATGATTGGGAAGACTTCTTTAAAAGGTTCGCCTTTAAAATAATTGACGCGTTTTAAAACATCGGTAATATCTTTAAAGACATAGAATCTTAAAGGTAGATGTTCTTCTTCAGACATTTCTTTTAAATAAGCGAAAGTTTCATTGCGTAACATCTTCACGTGTTCATCAATGGTTTCGCGGTCACTTAGATATAAAGTATAGTCTTCAAGATAATCAAGTAAATGAACTTGATGTTCAAGAAAAGCGTAATAGTAATATAAATTACCATTGAATTGATGTTTTTCGATGAATTCAAAATCCAAAGCCATCTTGGCGCTATCATCATTATCAAGCGTTAATTGTTTTAAAGTTTCGATATCCGCGTCACTGAAAATGACATCGCTAGCTGCCACCAACATACATTCGTTAATTGTTTCGATCGTTTTTTGAGTATTTACATCAAAGAAACGAATCGAATCAATTTCGTCATCAAAGAATTCAATACGCAAAGGATTCGAATAATTTACGCTGAAGACATCTACAATTGCACCACGACTCGCAAACGTTAATGGTGACTCAGCACGAAGCATATGTTCATAGCCGCTCTTAGAAAGATGGGCAATTAATTCTTCTTTATCTAAGATATCGCCTACCTTGATTGATAAGCAGTTATTTTTAAATAAATTAATTTGTGGTAAGTGGCGCATTAAACCATAGGCTGTTGTCACAATCACCTTAGGTTTGTGATAAAGGATTTGATAGAGCGCGTTAATACGATCGGCACGATTTTCAAATGATGCAACAATCGCTTCAGCACGCATTGATTCTTCTGGGATATAGACAACAATTTCATTCTCTTCAAAATAAGGACGCAATAACTCCGCAATTTGATTTGCTTGATAAGCATTGGACTTTACAATAACTAATGGTTCTGTTTCACTCGATGCAAAAAAGACCATCTTCAATGCTTCTTCAATGGAACTGTTATATGTCAAAAGCGATGACTCTTTAAAGTCATCGGCTTTCATATGGGTTCTTAAGTAATTGAGAATGTTTTGCATTAATTAAACCTATTCATCACAATATTAAAAGGTTCGTCAAATGAACACTTCAAAGCTTCGGTCGCTTTATCAACACTGGCTTTAAATTCATCAAGATTTTCCTTTTCAATCTTGCCTAAAACATAATCTTTCACATCAATCTTATCATTTTTTGAAATGCCAACACGGATACGTTTAAGTTTTTGATTATGCAATAAATCAATAATATTTTGCATACCCTTTTGACCACCGCTTGAGCCTTGGGCTCTAAGACGCAATTTACCAACTGGTAAATCTAAATCATCATGGACAACGATAATATCTTCATCATCGATATCATAATAGTTTCGAAAAGCCAATACAGCTTCTCCGCTTAAATTCATATAAGTTTGAGGTTTTAAAATTAAAATCTTTTCACCATTATGACGATAAAAACCATAGATACCATTAAACTTTTTATCTTCTAAAGTAATATTGAGTTTATCGCATAAAGCATCGATAACCATAAAACCGGCATTATGGCGTGTATTTGCATATTCACGGCCAGGATTGCCTAAACCAACAATCATGCGCATGAGCTATTTTCTCTCTTCACTTTCTTTAACTGTTTCTTCAGCAACAACTTCGTTTTCGTCATTTACAACTTCGGATGTTGCATCTTCTTCACACTCGCATGTTTCTTTTTCAGGTTCACAAGCACATGTTTCAGTTTCTTCACAGTCACATTTTGATTCACAGTCACATTCACAAGTTTCTGCCTTTTCGGTTAATTCTTCAGTGGATGCCGTTTCTTCAACCGGAGTTTCTTCATGGTAAGATTCATATAATCCTAAGTCTTCCATAATAATATGGCCAACTTTTAAAGTTGTAAAAGTCTTTAAATCTGCAATGTCTTGTTCATCAAGTTCACGGCCCATATAAGCACGAACAGCTACTGACAAATACTTGTAGATGCCAATGACGTTCTTATCATAACTGTATTTTTCGTAGTCACCTTCTTGGATACCTTCAAGAATTTCTAAATCTTCTTCAGTTTCTTGATGTTTAAGCATGCGATAAACAATATTTAATAGTACAAATGCTAATTCATTTGATAGATATTCTTCATATTTAGTATTAGCCGCATATACTTTTTCTACTACATCATCAAGTTCTTTGACATGTGCTCTAAGCATTAGCACAAACATCCAAACAAATGTATCAGAGTTAAATTTAACTTTATTCTTATCAATGTTCTTGCCATCTTTTAAGATGATTTCTTGCATATCAAACAAATCTAAAGTTTCTGTTGGATCTAGCCCTCTTTCGATTTCGACAACAGCCTTTAAAATACGTGCTTTATTTAAGAATTCAACACTATCTTCAGTTTCCATATAGTTGTTGATAGTCATTAAAGCATTTTCATCGCGGTTAAAAATAGCTTGAGCACAAACGCCATAAGCCTTAACCTTACGTACACGTTTCATTAAGATACGATTCTTATTAATCATGTAAATTAGAAAAACAAGTAATAATAATATAACTAAAGAATTCATAATTTTTTTCTCCTTATTAATCAAACCTTAAAATATATTTTAGCATATTTTTAACTAAAGATATGCCTTGAATACCGATTCAAGCGTCTTGATGACGCCTTCTTCGATATTACTAGGGCACAAGAAGTTTGCAACATCCTTAACCTCATCAGTAGCATTAGCAACTGCATAACTATAATAAGCCTCTTTCAGCATTGAAATATCATTGTTGAAATCACCAAATGCGTAAACATCATAATCTGTTAACTGATATTTTTCTTTAATAAAACAAAGAGCCCGACCTTTATCAGTACCTTTTGCGGTAATATCAATCCAATTTAAACCAGACGCTACAAAATCCACTTCTTTAAAATATGGTTCAAAGACCATAATGTTCCTTTGAGCTTGTGCATCAAAATTATAAATCGCCATCTTTCCAATTTCATCTGTTTCTAACATCGTTTCAATATCTTTATAGTCACGAGGATAGTGACAATATCGTCGAAGATTAGCAATCAACTCTTCATTATCACTTTCGGTGTAAGAACTTTTAATTCCAGCATATAGTAAACCAAATTGAGGATAATTTTGAATAATCTTACGATAATGATAGACCTCTTCTTTACTTAGGACATGTTTATAGATTAATTTGTCACCTTCGTAGATTGCCGCTCCGTTATCCGCAATAATCAACATATCCTCATAATCATTTTTAAATAATTCTTTAATGATACCCTGTTGAGGGCCAGATGCCACTGCAAATGTAATACCAACAGCTTTCAATTTTTTCATTAATTTTAAGTAATTTTTCGGAACAATGTCATTACCTTTAAGTAATGTCCCATCAAGATCCGTAATGACTAATTTTTGAATCTTTTTCATAATACGTTAACCTTATCAATTAACGTTAAAAATGTAAATAAAGTATCGCAATAAACACCGATAATTCCACGTTATTATGCTAAAATCATGGTATGAAATTTGACACAAGACAAATTAAAGAAATCATGCATCTCGCTTGGCCTGCAATCATTCAAGAAGCAATGGCGGTTGTCGTCGTTTATGCCGATACTGCAATGGTCGGAAAACTTGGCGCCAATGCCTCAGCAGCCGTTGGTTTAACTAGCACTTTTAGTTGGCTCATCACATCAGTTTGTCTTGGATTTGGAGTTGGTATTCTAGCAGTTGCGGCAAAAAACGATGGTCGCAATGATTTAAGAAAAACTTCTGAAGCGGCCGCTCAAGCTTTTTACCTTACAATACTTTTAGGAATCATTTTAACGATCATTTGTCTTCTAATTAGTCCTGTGCTGCCAATTTGGTTAAAAGGTGATTCCGTAATTCAAAAAGATGCCTCTAAATATTTTGCGTTAAGTTCAGCAAGTTTGTTGTTTAAAACTTCGGTCTTAGTCCTCGGGAGCGCTTTAAGAGGTGTTTCTGATATGAAAACGCCAATGTACATCAACGTCTTAACAAATATCATCAACATTGTCTTAAACTTCTTTTTGATTTATCCGAGTCGCAAAGTTTACGGCATCAATGTCTATGGTGCTGGACTCGGGGTCAGTGGTGCCGCCATTGCCACTTCCATCGCTTTTACTGTCGGTGGTATATTAATGTTTCATGTCTATTTTCATAATCAACGTTTTAATTTTAAAACTTATCCAATTAAATACTCTAAGTCGATGATGAATGAATGTCTTCGTATCTCAGTTCCAGTCGTACTTGAAAGAAGTGTCATCTGTTTTGGCCATGTCGCATTCTCAAGTTTAATTGCAAACTTAGGAGTTATCCCGTTTGCCGCCCACACAATCGCAATTCAAGCAGAACAGGCTTTCTATATTCCTGGTTACGCTTTCCAATCTTCTTGTGCTACTTTAGTCGGTAATGCAATTGGTCAAAAAGATGAAAAGAAAGTTTATAGTACCACTTATACCATCTCAACCATTTCTTTTAGTATTATGGTAATTTGTGGTTTAATATTATTTATCTATGCTGAAAAGATTATGGGCATTTTTACGCCAGACCAAGAAGTCATCATCCTTGGTGCTAAGGTTTTAAGAATTGTTTCGGTATCAGAACCAATCTTTGGAGTACTATGTAACCTCGAAGGGACTTTCAATGGAATGGGCGATACAAAAGCTCCATTCATCTTCTCTTTATTCACAATGTGGTTCATCCGTGTACTCGGCAGTTTTATTGCGATTCATGTTTTTCATTTCAGTTTAACAGCTGTTTGGATTATGATGGTTGCTGATAATGTTACACGTTGTATACTATTAATTACCCATTTCAAACGCGGCAGTTGGAAAGGACGTTTAGATTTCTAAGATGGAAAATAAATTACATGATGCGTTTAAATCAAAAATGCAATCCCTATTAAAAGCTGAATACCCTGATTATATTGAAAGTTTCAATAATGAACGCCAATATGGTCTTCGAGTTAATACGCTTAAAATTAGTGTTGAAGATTTCCTAAAAATTGCACCTTTTAAGTTAGAACCAATCCCTTGGACAAGCGATGGTTTTTACTATAGTGGTGAAGACAAACCAGCTAAACACCCTTACTATTACGCAGGACTATATTATCTTCAAGAACCTTCCGCAATGACACCGGCCGAATCCCTTCCGATTGAAGAAGGTGATTTTGTCTTAGACTGTTGTGCAGCGCCAGGTGGTAAGAGCACCAAACTTCTAAGCAAGCTCCAACATTCCGGTTGTTTAATCACTAATGATATTAGTAATTCACGTGCTCAAGCCTTACTTAAAAACGTTGAATTATGTGGTGGCGATAATGTCTTTGTGACAAGTGAAGATACAACCAAGTTAGCGAAATACTTCCCTAATTTCTTTGATAAAATCTTAATCGATGCACCATGCAGTGGTGAAGGTATGTTTCGTAAAGAACCAGCCATGCTCAAGAGCTGGAATCCCGAAAGTAACCAATACTATCACAATCTTCAAATTTCGATCATTGAAGCCGCTTATCAAATGTTGAAGGATGGTGGCAAACTTGTTTATTCAACATGCACCTTTGATGAAAGTGAAAATGAAGCAATTATTAAACATTTGTTGTCACTTGATGAAAATTTAAACGTTTTATCAATTGCGAATCGTTACGAAATGTTTAACCATGGTATCGAAATTGAAAATGCAGTACGCATTTATCCTCATAAAGTTAAAGGTGAAGGTCACTTTGTTTGTCTAATTCAAAAAGGCAATAAAGATAGAACACCTTTAGAAAAAATCGATGCTAAAATGCCAAAAGATGAATTATTATTAGAATTCTTAAGCCACGTCAAGCTCAATACAATTAATCGTCACTTTGAAAAGATTCAAGATAATGTCTATCTTGTACCAAATGTTGATGTGAAACTAAAAGGCTTAAGAATCCTGCGTTCTGGTCTATTGCTTGGTGAACTTAAAAAGAATCACTTCGAACCTTCCCAAGCCTTAGCCATGAGTTTAAAAGCAGAAGACTTTGATCAAATCATCAACTTAAACGCCGAAGATGAAAGAGTGATTCGCTACCTCAAAGGTGAAACTTTAATGGTCAAAGATATTACTGATTTTGAAGGTTGGGTACTTGTTTGTGTTGATCATTATCCACTTGGATTCGGCAAAGTAAATAATGGTACCCTTAAGAATAAATATGCGAAAGGATGGCGCTACCAATGATGCGTTTAGATAAATATCTTGCCGATATGGGTCTTGGTACTCGAACAACAGTTAAAGATTTAATTAAAAAAGGTCAGGTCAGTGTCAATGATCAAATTATCAAGAAAGCCGATACCAAAATCAGTGATGAAGATATCGTCAAAGTAAACAACGAGATAATCAGTTACCAATATTATGAATATTATCTTTTAAACAAGCCTGCTGGTTATTTAACTGCCACATATGATGATAAACAACCCGTAGTCATGGAACTCATTCATGCTAAACGTAAAGATTTAAGTCCAGTTGGACGTCTAGACAAAGATACTGAAGGCGTTTTATTAATTACAAACGATGGCGTATTAGCGCATCACTTAATTACACCAAAATATCATGTTCCCAAGAAATACTATGTCGAAGTTGATGCTGATTTACCAGTTGACGCTAAAGAGATTTTTTCAAAACCAATGAACTTCAAAGATTTCACAGCTGACCCTGCTCAAGACTATGAAATGATTGATAGCCGCAAAGCCTATCTTACAATTGGTGAAGGCAAGTATCACCAAGTAAAACGTATGTTCCACCAAATTGGTTGTGAAGTTACATATTTAAGACGTATGTCTTTTGCTTTCTTAACTGCCGAAGGTCTAAAGACTGGTGAAGCTCGCTCTTTAACAAAAGAAGAAATTGTTCAACTATATCAAATTGTTGGGCTTGAACGTTAATTTAAAACTTATCCTGTATGGATAAGTTTTTTTATTAAGGAAAACTTAAGAATTTAAACCATAATTTCTTTATCTTTAAACTTCAGAATATAAGTATGAAATATAACGCATTAGAATTAATTTCTATCTTATTCATTTTATTTTTGATTGTGTTGAAATATTGGTATGATAAAGACGAAAGTTAGGTACAAGTTATGGAATATAAGATTTTGGTAATCGAAGACGATAAAGGCATTCGCGAAGCTATTGCGATTTATTTAAGAAACCAAGGCTACGAAGTTTGTTTAGCTGAAAATGGTCAAGTAGGCCTAGAAATTCTTGAAAAAGAGACAGTTCATCTTGCGGTTGTCGACATTATGATGCCAGTTATGGATGGGATGACTTTTACTTTAAATGCTCGCCAAAAATATGATTTCCCAATTATTTTCTTAAGCGCGAAATCTGAAGATATTGACAAAATTAGTGGACTAAACATCGGTGCCGATGACTATATGACAAAACCCTTTCAATTTCTAGAATTGCTTGCTCGTGTGAAGTCACAATTGCGCCGTTATGACCAAATCTTAAAACTTAAAAACCAATTAAAACCTGAAAACCACGATGATGATATTCTTGTTGTCGATGGTTTAGAACTCAATCAAAATACCAAGGAAGTTAAAGTTGAAGGCGAACCAATTCGTTTGACACCTAAAGAATTCCAAATCTTAGCTTTATTGATGAGCCATCCTGGTCATGTCTATTCGGCCGAACAAATCTACGAAAGCATTTGGCATGAACAAGCCATCAACACCGAAACAATCATGGTACATATCCGCAAACTCCGCGAAAAGATTGAAATTGATCCCAAGAATCCTCGTTATATCAAAGTTGTTTGGGGCTTAGGCTACAAAATAGAAAAGGGATAAATTATGTATAAAAAGATTCTTCACAAATTAACCATTTGGGGTATTATCTTCACAGTTCCACTAATGATGGTCGGCATGTCACCAACCAAGGTTAATTATGATAATTTTGATTTCACTTTTACATGGACTACAAGCTATGAATTAATTCGAAACTTCATTTATAAAATTGATGCAATCGATCCAAATTATGTTGCAGTTAGCAATATTGAAGAACGCACTGACATTCAAAATGTTCTAGCTAAAGATGCTGATTATGTCAATTATTTGGATAAATTGGATTTCATTAATTATGAAATTTACCACGATAATGATTTAGTTTATCAAAAAGGTCAAGTCAAAACACAATCAAGCGAGACTTTAACCGAGACGATATATTTCGAAAAAAGTTATGTTAAAAATATAAATGACATTATGAATTTCGATGGGATGAATACACCATTTTATCGTGAGACTTATGATGAAGTATCTAATGTTGATATGGTTTGTTTTAACTCACCAAGCAAATATCATGTTGATTTAAGCGTTGATATCAAGGAGGCAGCCATATATTCCGATAATATGCATAATTCATTATTTTATGGCAATATTAATGATGAATTTTTAATTAAAAATAGCAGTAATTTGCTTATTTCTTTAGTGATATTAGCTCTAGTGTTATTATTTATTCCATTGAGTTGGTATCAAGAAAGCGCACTATTTAAATGGTTTTCAAACGTTAAATTATTATTCGCTTGTATCATCTTTGGTTTAGTAGGATTTGGTAGTTTCTTCGCATTATATATGATGCTTACCTTCGCTAGTTCGGTCCAACTTTTAAATTTCATTAAACAAGCTAATGATTATAATATGATTCATTTAATCTACTATTTAATCTGGTTTATCATCGTTGCGACTGGTACACTGTTTGTTTACTATACTAAATACTTGTTCTCTAAGCCTTTTGGCCAATTTATCAAAGAAAATACTGTAATTGGTGCTCTATATCACAAAAGTAAAGAACTATTGATTCGTTATAGCGATATTGAATTCAAGAATCCGATTTATCCATTAATCATTGTTTTGGGTATCATCAATTTAGCGTTATTGCTTTTCATCTCGATTGAACGTTATGCAACATTCCCGTATTTTTTATTTGGCACAGTTATTCTAATTGAATTTATTTGTCTATATATCATCTTCGATCGTAGCAAGAGCGATTATGATGAATTATTACACATGTCAAAAGAAATTGGTAAAGGTAATTTCGATTACCAACCAAAACTCAAACAAAAAGCTTTTAGCGAACTCGGTGATAATTTAAATCAAATTAAAGTAGGTTTTGAGAAGGCTGTACAAGAGGAAACAAAGTCACAACATATGAAGACGGAATTAATTTCTAATGTCTCACATGACTTAAAAACACCGTTAACAGGTATTAAGAACTATATTGAGATCTTAGGTGATGAAGAACTAACACCAGAAGAACGTGCCCAATATTTAGAGACATTAAACAATTACGCTGATCGTTTAAAAGTTCTAATTGATGATCTATTTGAAGTCAGCAAAGCCAATAGTGGCAATATTAAATTAAATCTAGCAGAAATTGATATTGTGACTTTGCTTAACCAAACCATCGAGGATAATCGTGATTCATTAAACGCTGCTGAACTCGAAGTTATCTTCAATAAAAATACCGATAAAACAATTCTCAATCTTGATGGCGATAAGATGAATCGAATCTTCACAAATCTCATTGTCAACGCCAGCAAATATTCTTTGCCAAATACACGCTTATATATCGATTTATTAAGTGATGAAAACGGCACAATGATTTCGTTTAAGAATATCTCAAAAGCTATGATGAATTTTTCTAAAGAAGAAATTACCGAACGTTTTGTCCGTGGTGATAAATCAAGAACCGATGGTGGCGCTGGTTTAGGCCTAGCTATTGTCAAGAGTTTCGTAGAAGCTCAAGGTGGTGATTTCGACATTGATATTGATGGCGATTTGTTTAAGGCAACTATTTACTTTAAAAACTAAAAAGAAGCTCAATTGAGCTTCTTTTATATTATCTTAATATTATTATCATTCCTTTACCGTGCAAACTAATTATTCACTAATCACCTACACCAAAATCAGTACTATTGAACAAAATGTCAATATCAGGGTCATCCTTTAACCAACTATATTCCTTAGCAAACCATTCAATAAGTTCAGGATCAGAAACAACATCTGTTGAATTATTAGTGTAAACATTTACCGTGCCTAGTTTAAAGTTTTCTTTTAGTTGTTTAATGTCATTCGCAATCATCTCTTTTGTCTGACCTTTGATGCCGACCATGATACATGGTGAATCAAAAAATTGTGCCAATTCTTGTGGTGATTTAAAATCAGCATGTTTATTTAAATAGTTCTCTCGGAAATCATTGTCGAATGATTCAGCACCGACTTTAAAGATAATTGGAATTTCAAAGAATTTACGCATTTCATCTAAACGATTGCGATAAATCCAATGGCTTTCTAAATACAATTGATGAATATTGCAACGTTTAATCGTTTCTTTCACAGCGATTAACGATTCAAGTGGTAACTCGAAACAACTTGCCGAATCAATCACTTCAAGTACGCCATATTCGCCTGTTACATTGCTTAAAACTTCACGGTTTAATTCATTCATTGCTTGGATATCATTTGAATTATCAGCAATATAATCACAAAATCGACATCTACCCCAAGCGCATGGTTTTGCCTTCAACAAAACAATTTCACGTTTTCTTTTTTCTGTTATTCTGCTATAGCGTTCCATATTTATTCCCCCCTCTTTGCATAAAAGTTTTAACTAAGATAAGCGCCAACAATTTATCAAAATATTCGGTAACAATTTGGCCTAAGAAGCAACTAAACGTTAAACCGAAACCTAAACTTTGAATAAAGTAAATGACATAAGTTGAACCAGATGCAGTTAAACCTCCAAAGACAAATGCAGTAATAAATGCACTTGCAACTGAAGTCGGAAACGAAATAAATAAACCGCTAAGCAAAGTATGCTTTTGAAGTTTTTCATGGTGAAAAACATAAGCAGTCATAGCAGCGGTTAGGACTTGTACCGGGAAGTAGTATAAAGAATAGATATCAAAGGTCACCCCACTAATTAATGCGCCCACAATTCCTGTCAGCATACCATATTTTGTGCCGAGCAAAGCTGTAATGAGCACTGTACCAATTGAATCTAAGTAAATCGGAAGTCTTAAAGTCATCGCCACAAAAGGCATAATAATGTTGATTAAAACCCCCACTGCAATTAAGCAGAGTTTTAAGATGTTATTCTTATTTGTCATATTCATTCTCCAATCTTGCGATACTTGGTTTTTTATCCTGGGAAGTTTACGAACCAGTCCAAAGTCTTTTGACTTTGATTGCATGAACATAACATATTTTACACTAGCATTAGCAAAAACCCCAGTATTTTTTAAATAACATTTTTATGAATTATTTTATGGTCTAAATGTAATAAATAATAGCCTATAACGACATTTCCTAAGCATTTTAATATTGTTTCTTTTGAGAATCAGTATAATGAAATCACAGGAGAAAAATGTATGTTAAAAACTAAAAATATCGTTAAAATTTCAATTATGTTACTAGTTATGCTAAGTCTTACGGCATGCACAAATAAAGAGGTTAAAGAACCAGTTAATACGCCTGAAAATGAAATTGTCGAAACAGCACCAACCGAAAATAACGAAATGATCGATGATGATAAAGAAATCATTGCTGAAGAAAATGGCACTGAAACAAGTGTCAGCAAACGTGAATGCAAAAACCGTAAACACGAAAGCACAGGTGAAGATG
>JAHHTG010000090.1 GCA_020024765.1 Thomasclavelia sp.
GCAGATGATTATCCATATCGATTAAGTGCTTTAGTTGCTTATATAGCAGCAGATTTATGCTTTAGAAGTGGCAATACTTATCTTTCTTATCAAGAACTTAATAATGCTTTCTATCGAATTAAACAAAATGAGCATCTATCATTTGATGATGCATTGATGCAAGCGATGAAAGAAAAAGTTGTCATTGAAAAAAATGGCAATTTCTATCTTAGGATTCAATATTTGGCGGAAGATAATATTGCGCGTTTTCTATATCAAAACAGTCATAGATACGATTATGATCAAAAAGTCTTGGATAAAGAAATTGGAGAACTTGAGAAACAGTTTGCGATTACTTATGGTCAAGCTCAAAAAACAGCCTTTAATGAATTTTATAAGAATAAAATCTCTTTAATTATCGGAGGACCAGGAACTGGTAAAACTACTATTGTTAAAGCATTGGTTCAATCAATCCACGATTTACATCCACTCTATGATTTACATGTAGTAGCACCAACCGGGCGTGCTGCGAAGCGTATTGCAGAGCTTTGCAATGTTGAAAGTTCGACAATTCATTCATTATTAAAATGGGATAAAGAGTCAAATACATTCTCATTCAATGACTTCAATCCTTTACTATTAGATGTTTTGATTATTGATGAATTTTCTATGGTTGATAACTGGCTATTTGGAGAACTTGTTAAAGCACTGCCAAATTTAAAACGTATTTGTATCATCGGCGATGATAATCAATTGCCGAGCGTTGGACCTGGCAACCTATTAAATGAAATTATTCAAAGTGGTTGTTTCAAAGTTACACGATTAGATAGGATTTATCGCCAAGAGTCACAAAGTGACATTATTGAATTAAGTTACGATATTCTTAACAATACGATTGATTTTAATAAATATCATAAAGATATTTTATTTATTAAAGATGAAAATTTAGATACTAAAGAAACTATTGTTGATTTATTTAAGCAATATCTTGATGATGGTTTTAGTTTAAATGATTTGCAATTATTGGCGCCAATGTATAAAGGTCATTTGGGCATTGATGTTCTAAATGATATGATTCAAGAAGCTTTTAATCCACCCAATAATTTAAAGGCTGAATATAAGACAAAATATCGATTATTTAGAGAAGGGGATAAGATTCTACAATTAAAGAATCAAAATCCAGATGATGTTTATAATGGCGATATCGGGGAAATTGTTGAGATTAAATATGTTGATAAGAAGCCAACTATCATTGCGCGTTTTGATGAAAATATTGTTGAATATCAAAATGATGATTTGATGAATATTGCTTTGGCTTATGCGATTTCCGTGCATAAATCGCAGGGAGGCGAATATCCAATCGTTTTCTTTGCGTTTAATAAATCACAGATGTATATGCTGAATAAAAATTTAATTTATACTGCTATTTCACGTTCAGCTAATAAATTAATTTTAATCGGTGATCCAGAAGTCTTTAAACGAGGTGCGATTCGAGCTATGCAGCCTCGAAAGACTTCGTTAAAAGCATTTATTTTAGATTATTTTAAAAATTGAGTTGTGTATCATATGGCGTTATATTAAAATAAAGTTTGATATAAATTGACATAGGGATTTTTACAAATCTAACTTGTAAAATATTGGAGGAAAAAATGAAACAATTAACTGGAAATCAAGTTCGTCAATTGTTCTTAGATTTCTTTGCATCTAAAGGACATATGATTGAGCCAGGAGCTAGCTTAGTTCCTGTTAATGATCCATCATTATTATGGATTAACGCAGGTGTCGCTGCCCTTAAAAAATATTTTGATGGTACTGAAAAACCACGTTGTAACCGTATTTGTAATGCACAAAAATCAATTCGTACAAACGATATTGAAAACGTTGGTAAGACTGCACGCCACCATACTTTCTTTGAAATGCTAGGTAACTTCTCTATTGGTGATTACTTTAAAGAAGATGCTTTAAAATTCGCTTATGAATTCTTAACAAGCCCAGATTACATTGGTTTTGATCCTAAACGCTTGTATGTAACTGTATACATCGATGATACAGAAGCATATCGTATTTGGACTGAAGTTATTGGTTTTGACCCTACACACATTTTAAAGACACCTGGAAACTTCTGGGAAATTGGTGAAGGTCCTTCTGGTCCAGACTCAGAAATTTTCTATGACCGTGGTGAGAAATATGATCCTGAACATTTAGGTGAACGTGCATTCTTTGAAGAACTTGAAAACGACCGTTATATCGAAGTATGGAATGTTGTATTCTCACAATACGATGCTAAAGAAGGCGTTGATCGTAAAGACTATAAAGAACTTCCACAAAAGAATATTGATACTGGTATGGGTCTAGAGAGACTTGTTGCGCTTATTCAAGATGGCGAAACAAACTTTGATACTGATTTATTCTTACCAATCATTCACGCTACTGAAAAACTTGCGAAGGAAAAATATGAAGGTCAATACAAGATGGCATACCGTGTTATTGCTGACCATATTCGTACTGTAACTTTTGCACTATCTGATGGTGCTTCATTCTCTAATGAAGGCCGTGGTTATGTTTTAAGAAGAGTCTTACGTCGTGCTTGTCGTTTTGCTCGTGTTATCGGTATCGATCATGCTTTCATGTACAATTTAGTTGATGTTGTATGTGAAAATATGCATGACTTCTATCCATATCTAGAAGAAAAGAAAGAATATGTTAAGAAGTTAGTTAAGAAAGAAGAAGAAATGTTCTTGCAAACATTAACTAACGGTGAAAAATTATTAAATGAGGAATTAGCCAAAGTTGAAAATAATGTCCTTAAGGGCGATGTTATCTTCAAATTATATGATACATATGGATTCCCTAAAGAAATCACTGTTGAAGTGGCGGAAGAAAAGGGCATCAAATGTGATTTAGAAGGATTTAAAGAATGCATGGAACGCCAAAGAGAAATGGCTCGTAATGCACGCAACACTGCTGAATCAATGCATAATCAATCACAAGATTTATTAAATTTCGAATTACCATTTGAATTTACAGGTTATACACTAAATGAAGATGATGCTGAAGCTGTAGCTTTCTTTAAAGACGGTGTACAAATTAACGAAATTGAAGAAACATGTGATGTAGTCTTCAACCACTCTTGTTTCTATGCTGAAAGTGGTGGTCAAGTTGCTGATACTGGTTTAATCACGACTCCTAACTTCAAGGCTGAAGTTTTAGATGTTAAGAAAGCGCCTCATGGTCAATTCTTGCACCACATTCATGTTTTAGAAGGCACTTTATCATTAAACGAAACTGCACACTTAGTTATCGATTTTGATCGTCGTCAAAAGATTCGCGCTAATCACTCATCAATTCACTTATTACAATCTGCATTAATCAAAGTTTTAGGTGATCATGTTCAACAAGCTGGTTCATACTGCTCAGATAAATATGGTCGTTTTGACTTTACGCAATCAGAAAAGATTACTCCTGAACAACTAGCCGAAATCGAAAATATTGTTAATGGATATATCATGGCTGAACTTCCAGTTAAGACACAAATCTTACCAATTGAAGAAGCTAAGAAGTTGGATGCAATTGCATTATTTGATGAAAAATACGATGATTTAGTTCGTGTTGTTTCAATGGGGGATGTTTCAACAGAATTCTGTGGTGGTACACATGTTTCAAATACACAAAATTTAGGTTGCTACAAGATTTTAAGTGAAGAATCAGTTGGTTCTGGTATTCGCCGTATCACAAGTTGCACAAAGATGGAAGCTTATGGTACATTCGCAAATGATACTAAACACTTAGAA
>JAHHTG010000091.1 GCA_020024765.1 Thomasclavelia sp.
CAATAAAATATTAACATCTTTTTCGAGATAAACATCAACATCAAGTTTTTCTTCTAATTCAGATTTTAAAGCAATATTATCAAAACCTTTAATCATTGGAGATGAATAAACATACGTTCTATTTTTATCCATTAAAGAAGCCAACGCTAATGAAACAGCTAAAATATTATCCCTATTATATTTATCAATATATGGTTTAATAACGTCACTTAAATAAGCCACTTTATCATCTGCTTTTGCAAAGTAACTTGTTGGCGATTTGTTAAATTCGATTACTTGATATAATTCATCAACAACACCAATTCTAAGATTGGTGCCACCAATATCTATTCCGATATAATATTTTTTCAATTTAATCCCTCTTAACAATTAATAACGACTGTCACTTCCCATGACATCGATTTTATGAAGATATAACTCTTTCAAAATAGGGCGATTCTTTAATGTAAAGACACGACTATCAATTGCAACAGGATTTTCGGCTAGTATACGACGTGTATTTGCAAGCGCACAAATCCACCCATCAGATGCAATGTTTACTTTGCATACTGCCATCTTTGCCGCACGGCTGATTTGTTCTTCTGGTATACCGGCTGTTTTTTCAATATGGCCACCATATTGATTAATCATATCAATCCATTCTTGACGAATTGTTGAAGCACCATGTAACACAAGTGGGAATCCAGGTAAGCGTTTTTGCATATCTTCAATTAAATCATAACGCATTTCAGGCATTGTTCCATCTGGATTTGGTTTAATCTTAACCAATCCGTGACAAGTACCTACAGAAACAGCTAAACAATCAACACCTGTTCTTTTTACAAATTCTTCAACCATCTTAGGATCGGTGTATTTACTGTCAGGATTGCTTTCACTACCATCTTCCTCAGCGCCAGATAAAACACCTAATTCACCTTCAACCGTTACATCGTGTTGATGTGCGTATTCAACAACTTTTTTGGTAATCGCAATATTTTCTTCAAAAGGCAACGCACTACCATCAATCATAACTGAAGAGAATCCATTTTCAATTGCAGTAACACAATGCTCATAACTCATACCATGGTCTAAATGTAAACACACTGGAACATCTACTCCAAGTGATTTTAGACGATCAACACCAGATTGAACAATTCTAGCAATCATTTCATGGCCTAGTTGACGATGTAAATTTGGTGAAACCAATAAGATTAATGGTGAATGTTTTTCGGCAACGGCATCAATAATAGCATTAAATTGCTCAATTGTAACAAAGTTTAACGCAGGAACTGCATAACCCTCTTTATATGCTCTTTCAAACATTTCATTAGTATTTGAAAATCCAAGTTCTTTATATGTATACATTTATCTATTTTCTCCTTATTTTTGAATATTTAGGCATTTCACCTACAAGTGGACGAATATATTCGGCAAATTCATCACGAATATAGTTTTGTTCGTCGTTTAAATAAACTAATGGTAGAGTTGCATCTTGTTTAACAATTTCTCTTACAGGAACTGTTTCGAGATACTTTTTATATGGATTACTTGAATCACGAACGATTGAAATCATAACTCCGGTAGATCCATTAATAATTTCTTTTACAGCAGCTTCACCAACTTCGATTGCTTCCTTTATATCGATTTGTGATGCATCATGAATTGCGCATCTTTGCATTAAACCGATATCAATGCAACGAATTTTACAATTAAAGTTCTTGACCAATAAACGGTGCAAATAGTCAGATATTCCACCCATGTTCTGTTGTGGATTTTCGACCGTCCAATTCTCGGCCATCTCAAACAAGAATTTTCCTTCTTTTGTTTTAACTCCTTCGGCAACAACTGCGAAACATTTGCCTTTTTCTTGGTATACGCGATTGACGTCACGAATAAATTTATCTGGGTCAAATACAACTTCTGGAAAATAAATTAAATCCGGTCCATTCCCATCTTGAATTGGCAAAATACAAGAAGCCGCTAAAAATCCGGTATTGCGCCCCATAACTTCTGCTGTCATAATTAATCCTGTGTCATAAGTTCTTAAATCATGGGCTAATTCTGAAACGCTCAACACAACATGTCTTGCTGCGCTCGGAAATCCGGGTGCATGATCAATACATGAAATATCGTTATCTACTGTTTTTGGAATTACGACAATCTGGCATTTAAATTGCTTACTCTCAAAATAATCAAGCATATCTTTGCACGCCCTTACTGTGCCATTTCCACCATTCAATAAAATATAGCGAATATTATGTTTTTTTAGAACTTCGATTATTTTGTCATAATCAGATGCTTCTTTAACAAAATAACGACAAGAACCAAAAGCCATCGAAGGAGTTTGTTTAAGTAATTCAATATCTTGCTCTAAAATATTATCAATATCAATGAGTTTATCCTGAATCAAACCAATCGTGCCATTTTCAACTGCATAAAGTTTTCCGATAACATCTTTATGTTTACGATATTCTTGAATAACACCATATGCAGAACAATTTATAACAGAGGTTGGTCCTCCTGATTGAATATATAATGCATTATATTTCAAAATGTTATCCCCCTTTTTTAGAATTTAGTGTTTTTTGGCCGCACGATTTAATCGAACTGCTTCAAGATATACAACAGCAAGAACTAATACACCTTGAATAAATTGTTGATAATAACTTGATACACCCAATAAATCTAACGCATTTGTCATTAAACCAACGATAATAACACCTAAGAATGTACCAGAAATCTTTCCTTTACCACCGAAAGTAACGCTTACACCACCGATAACAGCAGCCATAATTGCTTTCATTTCTAGATTATTTGCAAGAGTTGCTGGGGCAGAATTTGTACGAGATACAAAAACCAAACCAGCAATGCACGCAAATACCGAACATGCAATATAAGTAAAGAATAAAACGCGTTCGTTTTTTATACCAGCAACACGTGAAGCTTCTGGATTTCCACCAACAGCATAAATACTACGACCAGTAACTGTATGGTCCATAAACCATGCAGCAAAAATGTACAAAACAATAATAATCACGGCCGGAATAGGAATAAATCCAAGCAAATTCCCTTGCCCAATAATTTGGAATGTCTCAGGTAATTCAGTTAAAGTGCGACCTTTAGAAATTAGAGTTTGGATACCACGCGTCATATTCATCATCGCTAAAGTCGCAATCATTGGTGGTACTTTCATTACACCAATCGAAAACGCATTAATCGCGCCACAAATAGCTGCGATTGAAATAGCAATTAGACAAGCAATAGACCAGTGCAAGCCACTTTTCATTAAAGAAGCAGCCACCCAACCACACAATGCACAAACACCGCCTACAGAAATATCAATGCCCCCGGTGATAATAACCATTGTCATACCGATAGCAGTAATACCTTGTAACGAAATATTTTGAAGAATGTTCATAAGATTACGAACTTGCATAAAATATGGAGATGCAATTGTCATCACGACAACGAATGTAATGATAATTGCGATACGGACCGCATCTTCACTTAGTAAATTTTTAAGTTTTTTATTATTCATTTTATTTACCTCTTATCCGATCATGCTCAATAACATATTCTTATTGAGTTTTTTGGTATTAACTACCGACGTAATCTTGCCTTTCTTTAATACGACAATCTTACTGCAATTTTCTAACAGTTCTTCAAGTTCTGAAGAGAAGATTAAAATTGTTGTCCCATTCTTAGCTGCAGATCTTAGAATCTTATAAATCTCAGACTTTGCATAAACATCAACACCACGTG
>JAHHTG010000092.1 GCA_020024765.1 Thomasclavelia sp.
TAACTTGTTTCAAGTTCATATTTAGCGAACTTTGAAGTAAACCAAAGTAATCACTTAAGATAATGTAGATACCAAGCGATAGTAGCCCATAAACACCAAGAATAACGATACATAAGAAACGACTGTCATAAGTGAAACCAAAGCCTACCATATTCAATAATAATGGAGCTGCTGAGATTACTGCAAAGATAACCATAAATAAAACGTTTCTTAACAAAATGCCATAATGAACTTGATAATTGGCTTTAAGAATAAATAAATTAAAAACAATAACTATTGCACTCGCTAATGCGGTAGAAAGGATTAAACCATAAGAACCAAACATGCGAATGAAGATAAAGAAACTGATAAACTTAATTACTGTGCCAATCAACAATGATACTATGGTTTGTTTATTTTGACGTAATGTAATACAAGTTGAAGAAATTATTGGAGCAATCGTTTCGGTTAAGATTGTTAGACATGAAACCGCAAATAATTGTGCTGCAAAATCTAAGTTCGCATTGCCATACATAATATAGTAAATTGGTTTTGCGTAAATAAAAATCCAAACAGTTAAAGGAATTAAAATGAATAAAACTGTCTTTAAAATATCGTTAATATGCTTTCTTAATTTTTCAAAATCATGTCGTTCGAATGCTTCTGTGATATATGGTACAAGGCCTGCACTAAAGCCAATTGTTAAAACTTGAGGAATTGCTGCAATCTTATTACAGTTAACTTGTAAAATACCTAGTACCAATTTCGCTTCTTCGTAAGGAATACCAACCGATGTTGCATAACCCATAAAGAAGTTTGAATTAATTAATGTTGATGTAACGCCTAAAAACGAAATAACCAAATATGGCACACCAAGCGAAAGCATTTCACTAAAGATGGCTTTCTTTGTTAGTTCGCTATCACCTTCTTGAGCAGCGGCTAAACGTTTAAGAATTTCGTCATCTTTACGTTTAGCAATTAAAAAGTAGATAATGGCAACAGCGGCACCAAGGCAAGCCGAAATCATTGCCATATAAATTGCATAAATGCTATCAAACTTAAGAACGACAACAAAAATATAACCTAGAAAGATAATATTGAAGACTCGAACAAATTGTTCAAGGACTTGAGAAGCGGCGTAAGATGTCATTTCTTTTAAACCTTGATAATAACCTCTTAAGGAACTTAAGAATGGTACCAAGACTAATGCAACGGCTAAAATCTTAAATAGATTATGCAAGCTTGTAACATCTTCAGCACTTGCCATTGAGCCCATCGCCATTGTTGCAAGCGGTTTACTAATGCTTAAAAAGGTAACCGCAATAATAAAACCCGATAATAGCAGAATAGAAGAACCTAGTTTCTTAACAAGCAATACTGTTTTGTAATCATTACGAGCATAGTATTTCGCTACAAGTGCCGCAATTGCAAATGGAATTCCAACAGAAGATATCTTCAATAGTAAATCGTAATAAGTATAGGCAATGGAATAGAATGCCATATTGCCCTCACCCGCTAAACTATTTAGTGGGACAACATAGAATAAGCCTAAAACCTTCGATATAAAGATACCAAAGGAGCCAGTAAGGGCTCCTATCAATAATGATTGTTTACGTTTGTTTTGTTTCTCTGACATGTGTTTATTCCTCGACATAATTCAAATGCATTTGAATATATTCACGTTCATTCGTTGAAGAGACTCGATCACTCCAACAAACCATCAATTTAATTTCTAATTCGCTCTTCTCAGTGATTCCTGAAATCATCAAACCTTTGACATAACCCTTATCAATGTTTGTTTGGTTTGGAACTAAATGATATTTTGTATCTTCAAAGATACCGACATTCGCCGCCATATAACGTGAATAATCAACACCATCTTCAATCGCTAGAACTTGAACATTATACAAAGCAATTCTTGGATTATCAATATAAATATAATAGCGATAACCTTCATTTAATTTAACAATATCGTAAGAGACATCATAATAATTAGAATCTATTGCAAACTTTTCATTTGTAGTCAATAATTCAATCATATCTTCATAACGACTATCAACACTGACATCTTTTGTGACATCAAAGCCACACCCTGTCAGCAAAATACACATCATTAAAACAACTATGAACTTTCTCATAAAATCATTTTAGCATAATTTGGCTAATTATAAAAAGATTTTCTTCCTTTAAAAAAGGCTAATCCTTTTAGATTAGCCTTAAATTAATCAGATTTAATTAGAATTCGCAAACAAACCAGAACTTCTTACCTTTTTTAATAACTACAAGTTCTTCATTGAAAGCATCGGCTTTGTTGATGACAAAATCAATATCATTAACTTTAACACCATTGATGGCAATACTATTTCCTTTGACTAAATCACGTGCTTCACGTTTAGACTTGCATACTGAAGTCGCAACTAAGACATCACAAATATTTTCACCATCTGCGATTGTTGTATGAGGTGCATCAGCCAATCCGTCTTTTAATTCATCGATACTTAATTCGCGAATGTCCCCACCAAATAATGTTTCCGTAATCTTTAGCGCTTGATTATAGCCTTCTTCACCATGTAAGAACTTAACGATTTCACGTGCAAGTGCTTTGTGTGCATTTCTTAAATGTGGATTTTCAGCATGATCTTTAGCAATTGCTTCGATTTCTTCTTTTGTCAAGAAAGTGAAAATCTTTAAGTAATCAATAACCATTTCATCTTCAACATTTAACAAGAATTGGTACATTGTGTAAGGCGAAGTCTTCTTGGCATCTAACCATAATGCATTACCTTCAGACTTGCCAAATTTATTACCGCTCTTATCAGTTACAAGTGGCATTGTAAAGCCATACGCTTCTTTACCTAACTTCTTGCGAATTAAGTCAACGCCAGCTGTAATATTGCCCCATTGGTCACTGCCAGCAACTTCCATAACGCAATTCTTAGTTTCGTATAAATGTAAGAAATCTAGAGCTTGAAGAATCATGTAAGAGAATTCTGTGAATGTAATTCCTGTTTCTAAACGACGACGAATAATATCTTTATCCAACATGTAGTTAACATTAAAAAACTTACCATAATCTCTTAAGAAATCTAAAACATTAATTTCCTTGATCCAGTCGTAGTTATTTACAACTTCAAAGCCAAATAATTCTTTAACTTGTTTAGTAAGACATTCAATATTATGTTCAACTTCTTCAATCGATTTCATTTCACGTTCGGTCGTCGGTCTAGGATCGCCAATACGACCAGTTGCACCACCAATTAATAAAATCGGATTATGGCCGCCTTCTTTTAAACGTTTAGAAATTAAGAAACTTGATAAATGTCCTAAGTGTAAACTATCACCTGTAGGGTCAGTACCGATATAAAAAGTCATACCCCCAGCATTAATTTTATCTTCAAGTTCAGGGCTAGTTTCATCTTTGATTAAACCACGCCATTTTAATTCATCATATAATTTCATGCAATACTCCTTTTGTTACTTATTGATTATAACAACAATTCCCTTTATTTACATTACAAACTCAATAAAAAATGCCGATTATGAAACGAAGTTCCACTTTCGGCATTTAAAAT
>JAHHTG010000093.1 GCA_020024765.1 Thomasclavelia sp.
ATAAGAAATATTCGCCTTATCAAGTAAGACTTTGGCCATATGACAATTTGGGCAAGCTGAAGTTACAAATAGTAAATTATTCGATGATTCCTTAATCTTATTCATCGATGGTTCATCTTCAAATTCTTTTTTGTCTGCGACTGCATTAATATTATATTCTTTACGATTACGGTATTCTTGAGCTTTGCCATCATTCCAATTTTGCACCGGACGATAGTAACCGGTAATTCGTGACCAAACTTCTGTTTGTTTGCCACAAATCGGACAAGTCTTTTGTTCACCAACAAGATAACCATGTTCCTGGCAAATAGAATAAGTTGGTGAAATTGTATAGTAAGGCAGACGATAATTCTCGGCAATCTTTCTAACAAGTGTTGCCGCAGCTCGCCAATCTGGCAATTTCTCACCTAAGAAAGTATGGAATACTGTACCTGAAGTATATAAAGTTTGAAGTTCATCTTGAATATCCAAAGCTTTAAACAAATCATCGGTATATCCTACTGGTAAGTGTGAACTATTTGTATAATATGGCGTTTCGTTTGGTTTCGATGCAGTAACGATATCCGGATAATCTTCAACATCATGCTTAGCTAAACGATAAGATGTCGATTCAGCTGGTGTCGCTTCTAGATTATATAGATAGCCATATTTTTCTTGATAAATCAACAAACGTTCACGCATGTGTTTGAGAACTTTCTTCGCAAACACTTGAGCTTTATCATTGGTTAAATCACATTTCAACCATTTTGCGTTTAAAGTTGCTTCATTCATTCCAACAAGCCCAATTGTTGAGAAATGATTATCGAACGAACCTAAATAACGCTTAGTATATGGATACAAACCTCCATTTAATAATTTAGTGATAACTTCTCGTTTAATATCCAAAGATCTTGCTGCAATATCCATGATATGATTTAGGCGTTTGAAAAAATCGTCTTCATCTTTTGCAAGATAAGCAATTCGTGGTAAGTTAATTGTTACGACGCCAATCGATCCTGTCTTTTCGCCACTGCCAAAATATCCACCTGACTTCTTACGAAGTTCTCTTAAATCAAGTCTTAAACGACAACACATTGAACGGACATCGCTCGGTTCCATATCGCTATTAACGTAATTAGAAAAATATGGTGTACCAAATTTAGCTGTTAATTCAAATAATAAACGATTGTTCTCTGTTTCAGACCAATCAAAATCTTTTGTGATTGAATAAGTCGGAATCGGATATTGGAAACCCTTGCCAATTGCATCACCATGTAGCATGATTTCAATAAAAGCTTTATTAATCATCGCCATTTCTTTAACGCAATCACGATATTTAAAATCTTGTGGTTGACCACCAACGATGCAATCAAGATCGGCTAAATCATTAGGGACAGTCCAGTCCAATGTAATATTTGAGAATGGCGCTTGTGTACCCCAACGTGACGGAATATTAACGCCATAAATAAATGATTCGATACAATTTTTAACTTCTTGATAACTCAAATTATCAATTTTAACAAATGGTGCAAGATACGTATCAAAAGATGAGAAGGCTTGCGCACCTGCCCATTCATTTTGCATAATTCCCAGGAAATTAACCATCTGATTGCACAATGAACTTAAATGTTTTGCTGGACGTGAATTTACCTTACCTTCAATGCCACCAAGCCCTTCCAAAATTAATTGTTTAAGTGACCAGCCCGCACAGTAGCCAGTCAACATTGATAAATCATGAATGTGCATTTCAGCATTTCTATGAGCATCTGCAATCTCTTTATCATAAATTTCAGATAACCAATAATTAGCAGTAATTGCACCACTATTACTTAAAATTAATCCGCCAATTGAATAAGTGATTGTCGAGTTTTCTTTAACTCGCCAATCAGACAAATTAACATAGGAATCAACAATTTCTTTATAATCTAAGATAGTCTCGGACATATTACGAAGTTTTTCGTGCTGTTTACGATATAAAATATAAGACTTCGCGACGTCAGAATAACCAGCTTCAGCCAAGATTTCTTCAACACTATCTTGAATATCCTCTACGTGAATCAAGTCATCTTCAATCTTACTTTCAAATCTTGAAGTAACACTTAGTGCTAACATATTTATAACGCTTGGATGATAGTTACGATGACAGGCATCAAAACCTTTCTTTATTGCCGAGGCAATTTTATCAATTGAAAAATCAGTAACTATACCATCTCTTTTAATAACCTTATACATAACACCTACCTCCTATTCAATTCCACGCAATTCAACATGCTCAACATATTCTTCCATAATTTCTTTAATCGCAAGCAATTTTTCTTTACTTAAGCCATGCAAACCTTTATGAATGACATTCTCACTTTCAACATAAGATTGAATGTAGAAATGTTTTGCCCCTTTGATGAGCTGACCAATACCTTTAGCACAATCAAGATTATGAAATTCTTGCACAAAAGTTGTACGGAATTCATAATCTGGTGCTTGCTTTTTAATTAACTCAATACTCTTTTTGATATTATCTAAATCAACCTCATTTAACCCAACAGTCTCAAGATAGTGTGCTTCATCATTTTTAATGTCCATAGCCACATAGTCAACAAGTTGCATATCTAATAATTGTTTTAAATAATCATAATGGCTACCATTAGTATCTAGCTTTACGAGTAACCCAAATTTCTTGATTTCTTTAATAAAATCAAACAATCCATCATGCAATAAAGGTTCACCACCCGTAATGCAAACACCATCAATTAAGTTACGACGCTTATTTAAATATGCTAATATTTCAAATTGATCAATTTCATTAGGTGCTTCATTTAAGAAAACAAGTTGACGATTATGACAATAAGGGCATCTGAAATTACATCCACCGGTAAATAAAGTTGAAACCATTTTGCCAGGATAATCTACCAAACTTAACTTTTGAATACCAAAGAAATGAATTCGGTTTTCTTCATCTAAATGTTTTTCATAATCTAAAGCACGATCTTGAATTCGAGCAGTAATATCTCGATATATCTCAATTTCTTCATCTGTTAAACCATTAAAAAGAATCTCATGCCAATCTTGTCTTGCAAGATAAATTTTCGGAATGAGTTCTTGACTCTTTTGAGTTGTATATAAATCTCTTTGACGCTTATCGTGTTGGTTAATTTCAACACGAACATAATCATTATCAATTAGTTTTTGAATCGATTTCGTAATTGTAGCCTTATCAAAAGCACCTAAAGCAGCAAGCCGATTCATACAAATACCTTCTTCTTCATAAATTTTAGTTAAGAAAAAAGCTTGTGTATAACCAATATTGTCGTTTTTAAGAACACGTTCAAAATACTTTTGTGAAGCTCGATTCAGCGTTGAAGAGTCAATAGACGAATGTTTTTCTTTCACTGTAATACCTCTAATAAAATAATAGCACACCTCTAATACAATTAGTTGATTATTCAACCAATAATAAAAAACGTCTACGTAAATAGACGTTAAATATCACCCATACTCAATATAAAAAAAAGATATCTTGCGATATCTTTAGATTGACCTGGCGACGTGCTTGATTCAC
>JAHHTG010000094.1 GCA_020024765.1 Thomasclavelia sp.
CTTTAGAACCTTCTGTAACTGTTTCACTTTCGTCTGAAGGTGTTTTGTCTTCGCTACCGCCACAAGCAACCAAGCTGAAGGCTAGTGCTACGACTAGGAATAGTTCAAATGCTTTTCTCATAATATACCTCTTTCCGTAATATAATACATTTGATTTTTTATTCGAACGCAATTCAATGCGTGGAATACATGTTAAATGAAACTATAAAGTTTCAGTTGCTGCTTGGATTTCCAAGCGTTTCATTTCGTCTTCTTCTAATAATTTTTGAATCTTCTTCTTATGACGTTTTTGGAAGAAGTTCATCACTAACATTCCAAGTACCATGAAACCAACCATTAATGTTGTTAAGGCGTTAATATCCGGAGTGATACCTGTACGGTTAACAGACAAGATTAACACTGGCAATGTGGAATTTGCGGCACCCGCTAACATATTTGACATAACTACATCATCGATTGATAGTGTGAATGCTAAGAATAATGATGACATGATACCAGGCATTATGCTGGGAACTGTAACACGCCAGAATGTTTGACTGCGGTTAGCACCTAGGTCCATTGAAGCTTCTTGTAAAGTTTCGTTATCACCTGAAATACGACCTTTAATCGTAACCACTGCATACGGGATACAGAATGTACAGTGACCGATTATGATTGTCCACATACCAAGTTTAATACCGATAGTCATGAAGATAATCAACATTGCAACTGCTAATACAATTTCCGGAACAACAATTGGAACATATAGCATCATATTGATGAATTTCTTACCACGGAATTCAAACTTCTTTAGCCCAATACCACCTAGAACACCAATCGCAACCGAAATAACTGTCGAAATCACTGCAATAATTAATGAGTAACCTAGAGATTCCCAAAGAGCGTGATTTGAGAATTGGAAGAGCTCTGAATACCACTTAGTTGTGAACCCTTGCCAAGCATAGTTACGTGGCGCATCGTTGAACGAGAACGCAATCATAACAGCAACAGGAATATAGAACAATGAATAAATGATGACAGCATAGATATCACCAAGGATACTCATATGTTTTTGATGTCTAGCTTTTCGAGCAAGTTTAGCTTTCATGCTATAGCACCTCCAAATCATCAATCTTAGCAAAGCGTGTATAGATAAAGATTAGTAATGCTGTAATTACAAGTAATAGAACACTTAATGCAGCACCTAATGGCCAGTTTCTAATAACGCCAAATTGGTTCTTAATAATATTACCAATATAAAGAACCTTGCCACCACCCAACATATCAGTTACTGTGTAAGTACCTAGAGCAGGAATGAATGTTAAAATAATGGCTGAGAAAATACCAGGGAATGTCAATGGTAATGTTACATGTAGGAATGTATGTCCAGGAGTAGCACCCAAGTCGGCTGAAGCTTCCATTAAACTCTTTTGAAGTTTTTCAATCGAAGAATACATTGGAAGAACAGCAAATGGTAGCATACTTGTAATCAATCCTAACAAAACTAAACCATCAGTATAAATAAATTTAATTGGTTGATCAATTAATCCGATATTCATTAATAGATTATTTACTGGACCATTTGTTTGGAATAATAACATCCAAGCATTTAATCTCATTAATGAGTTTGTCCAGAACGGAATCATTAACAACATAATTAATCTCGAAGCTACATCAGCAGGTTTTTGAGCAATGTAATAAGCAAATGGATAACCGATTAATAAGCAAGTTACTGTTGTAATAAAAGCGATTTTAATACTCTTAACGATAACTTGGAAATAAGTAACATCCATTAAAGTTTGATAACTTTCAAGGCTCGGTGTATATTCAACACCACCAAACATGCCTCTTTGCATAAAACTGATGTAGATGATAAATAACATTGGAATCGTAACGAAGAGAATCATCCAAACCGATACAGGACCGGCTTGAGCTAAGAATGGAAGCTTAGAATGTTTCTTTTGCTTCATCTTAAGCGTACTTGCATTTGCTTTCATGGCTATTTCTCCTTAGTTTCAGTAATAACAACTGACTTCTTAGGATCCCAATAGATATATACTTCTTCGCCTTCTTTATGTGAAGTTTCGCTTGCTACACGAGCATGTTTAATTTCAGCACCTTTAACATCGATATTCGTCTTAATAACACTACCAACGTAAATGAAATCTTTAACTGTGCCCTTTAAATCGAAACCTTCAACAGGACTAGTTGATAATTTTAATTGTTCAGGGCGAATTGAAACAGAAATTTTGTCACCCTTTGTAACACCTGGAGCATAAGATTTGATTAAGCCAAGATTAGTTTTAATGCTTAGTTCTTCACCATTCACATCAACTACTTCACCATCAAAGATATTTGTTTCACCAATGAAGCCGGCTACGAATCTTGTTTTTGGATGTTCATATACTTCAACTGGTGTACCGATTTGTTCAATAACACCACCATGCATAACAGCGATACGATCTGACATTGTCATCGCTTCTTCTTGGTCATGTGTTACAAAGACGAAGGTAATACCTAACTTCTTTTGAAGACGTTTTAATTCAACTTGCATTTGTTTACGCAATTTTAAATCTAGAGCTCCTAAAGGTTCATCTAGTAATAAAACACGTGGATTATTAATCAAAGCTCGTGCAATCGCAACACGTTGTTTTTGGCCACCTGATAAAGCATCTGGCTTACGATTTTCGTAACCTTGCATTTGTACTAAAGAAAGCATTTCTGTTACTTTCTTTTTAATTTCAGCTTTTGGCATTTTACGGATTGTTGGTCCGTAAGCTACGTTATCAAAAACAGTCATATGAGGGAACAATGAGTAGTTTTGGAATACTGTATTAACATCACGTTGATAAGGTTCCTTTTCCTCAACGCCTACCCCTTGAACCAAGATTTGACCGTTAGTAGTATCTTCAAATCCGGCAATCATGCGTAATGTAGTAGTCTTACCACATCCAGAAGGTCCTAACAAAGTTAAAAACTCTCCTTCTTCGATTTCCAAATTCAAATTCTTAACAACATGGCTTTCTCCATACCATTTATCTACTTTTCTAAGAGAAACAATCGAATTTGACAATTTAATTACCTTCCTTTCATCGGATTTTCATATTGTAAGGGCTTTCATCCCTCTACAAAAACAAGTATAGAGTACTTTTATACCAATTTCAATTC
>JAHHTG010000095.1 GCA_020024765.1 Thomasclavelia sp.
ATTCAACTCTTGTTGTTTTTGAATTTAATGGTGATGAATTAACATTGTCATTTAAAAATAGTGAACAAGGTTATATTTCAGAAGTTTTATCTTTAACTGTTGAAAAAGGACAAATGTCTAATTTCTGCATTAATATTCATTTCTTATTAACAGCATTAAAGAATTTAGATGAAAAAGAAGTTTACTTTTCAATGGATGATAGTTTATCTCCACTTTATATTTATGCATCTAAGGATTCAGCCTTAATTCAAGTATTGTTACCAACTAAGAATATTATTTAAAGCGTTTTGAAAAACCCTATATAGGTATATACCTTAAAAATTTTTACGCTTAAAAAGTACGTTAAAACTCTTTATTACTTAAATTTGTAATAAAATTTTTCTTATATCTATAAATAAGGAAGAGTAATAAGAGATGGCAGAATCAGACAAACTTAATGAAGTTTATGATGAAAATTCGATTCGTGTTTTAAAAGGACTTGAAGCAGTAAGAGTTCGTCCTGGTATGTACATTGGTTCTACTGGAATTGATGGATTACACCACATGATTTACGAAATTGTGGATAACTCCATTGATGAAGCAATGGCAGGATTTGCAAAACACATTACTGTTGTATTGAATAAAGATGGATCTGTAGAAGTAGAAGATGACGGACGTGGTATTCCAGTTAAGAAAATGCACGAAAGTCAAAAATCTGCTTTGGAAACAGTATTCACAGAATTGCATGCAGGTGGTAAATTTGATAACAGTTCATATGCCATGTCTGGTGGATTACATGGTGTTGGTGCGAGTGTTGTAAACGCTTTATCTTCATATTTAAAAGTTTGAGTTAAACGTGATGGTAAAGAATACTTCATGGAATTTAAAGATGGTGGACAACCTGTAGGAAATGTTAAAGAAGTCGGTGTTTCTAATCATACAGGAACAAAGGTTTTGTTCTATCCAGACTTTACAATTATGGAAAATCTACCATTTGAACATGATGTAATTGCCAAAAGATTAAGACAACTTGCTTATTTAAACAAAGGTGTATCAATTCGTTTTGTTGATAAAAATTTAAATACTGATGATACTTGATTATTTAATGGTGGTATTTTGGAATATGTTCAATTCTTAAATGCAAACAGAGAACCATTAACTCCAGATATTATTTATGGTGAAAAAGATACATTAGATACACATAACAAAAATAACGTTAATAAAGTTCGTGTTGAATTTGCTATGCAATATCGAACTGATTACGGTAACTCTTTCTATTCATTTTGTAACAACATTAACACCAGTGAAGGTGGTACACACGAAGAAGGTTTTAAAGCTGCTTTATTAAAAGCCTTTACTAACTATAACAATCAACATCGTGTTTATAGAAATGATAAAGAAGAAATTAAGTTAATTAAGGAAGATGTATTGGAAGGATTATCGGCAATTCTTTCAATTAAAGATTCCAACCCTATTTATGAAGGTCAGACAAAGAAGAAACTTGGAAACCCTGGTGTAAGAGCAATTGTTAACGATATCGTTAGCGAAAAGATTGAAAAATTCTTACTTGAAAACCCAGAAGATGCAAGAAAGATTGTTGAAAAAGTTTTCACAGCTGCATATGCTCGTATTAAAGGAGCACAAGCAAGAGAAGTTGCTAAACGTAAAACTTTATTAGGTTCAAATTCATTACCTGGTAAGTTGGCTGATTGTTCTACTTCTGATCCATCTATTTCAGAAATCTATTTAGTCGAAGGGGACTCAGCTGGTGGAAGTGCTAAGCTTGGTCGTGATCGTGAATATCAAGCAATTTTACCTCTAAGAGGAAAAATTATGAACGTTGAAAAAGCGAGTCGCGAAAAGATTTTTGATAATGAAATTATCAATAACATGATTGTTGCTATTGGAACAGGTGTTGCTGAAGAATTCCATATTGAAAAAGCTCGTTACAACAAAATCATTATTATGACCGATGCTGATGTCGATGGTTCACACATTCGTATTTTGCTATTAACATTCCTATACCGTTTTATGCGTCCTTTAATTGAAAATGGACATGTATATATTGCTCAACCACCTCTATACAAAATTACTGCAAATAAGAGTGTTAAGTATGTTTATACTGATGCACAACTAGAAGAAGTTAAAGAAAAATTAGGTAATTCTCACTATTCTATTCAACGTTATAAAGGTCTAGGGGAAATGAATCCAGAACAGTTATGAGAAACAACAATGGATCCAGAACACCGTGTAATGTTGCGTGTAAATATTGAAGATGCTGTTGAAGCTGATCGTGTCTTTGTTCTATTAATGAGCGAAGATGTTCCTCCACGTCGTGAATTTATTAGAGAAAATGCTAAGTTTGTAAAGAACATTGATGCTTAATTAAGAGGTTGTAAGTTATGGCTATGAATAAGAGAGAAGAAAAAGAAACTTCCGTTGAAGAGATTAAACAGAAATTAGCTAAATCACAAGTTTCTGATCGTGAAATTAGTAACGAAATTAAACAATCATTCATGGAATATGCCATGAGTGTTATTGTTGCCAGAGCATTACCAGATGTTCGTGATGGATTTAAACCAGTTCACAGACGTATTATTTACGCTGCATATGAATTGGGTATGAAACCTGATAAACCATACAAGAAATCAGCTCGTCTAGTTGGTGAAGTTATCGGTAAGTTTCACCCACATGGTGATACAGCGGTTTATGAAACTGTAGTTAGAATGGCGCAAGATTTTGCAATGCGTTATCCATTAATGGATGGACATGGTAACTTCGGTTCTATCGATGGTGATAGCGCAGCTGCAATGCGTTATACCGAAGTTCGTTTAGCAAAAATTACCGAAGAATTTTTAAGAGATATCGACAAGGAAACAGTCCCTTTTGTCGATAACTATGATGGTTCAGAAAAAGAACCAGCTATTTTACCTGCATTATTACCAAGCTTATTAATGAATGGTAGTGTTGGTATTTCTGTTGGTATGACAACATCAATTCCAACTCACAACCTATCCGAATTAATTGATACAGCTGTTGCATTAATTAAAAATCCTTCACTTGAACCATTGGAATTAATGCAATATATGCCTGGTCCTGATTTTCCAACAGGAGCAGCCATTATTGGTGATCAAGGAATTAAAGAATATTACTC
>JAHHTG010000096.1 GCA_020024765.1 Thomasclavelia sp.
TACGTGCTGTAACTTCAAGATAATATAAAGTATCGGCTTCGGATAATTCATTTTCATCAATTTCTGACAACTTATTCATGGTGCTTGAGAATTTTTCAAGATAATTAAGGTAGTCATACATTAATTCTAGATTGTTTTCATCGTAATTTTCCATGAATGCGATATATTCATCGATGAATGCTTCATAATTATCCATTAATTCCTTAAATTCAGGAGTAACTAAATTTTCGACCAAATCAACTTCATAATTATCTTTTGTTTCTTCGTTTTTGTTGGTTTCATTGATTTTGACTGGTTCAGAAATTTCGTTGTTACTTTTGCCTAAAGAGTAAATGAATGCACAAATCACAACCACAATAATAATTTTAAATATTTTTTTCATATTCCCTCCATTTGTGAGGAAGCAAGTAATTCTTAAAGCGTTTTAATGATGTCTTCGGCTTGCATAATAATTTTACTCAAATGTTTAGTTTCGTACTTTAATTGAATGACATTTTTGGTTAAAGCCTTTTTGATATCTTCTTTTGGTGCATCGATTAATGCTTTGATTTCTTTTAAAGAGAATTTTAATTCTTGGTAGAAACGGATTGTTTCAATACGTTGTCGACATGTTTCATCATAAATGAGATGACCATATTTATTACGTTTAATTGGTGCAACAAGTCCGAATTGTTCATAACCTTGAATCGTTCGACGGCTTATGCCGGTCAAACTACACATCTCTTTTAAAGTTATTTCCTCCATACTTGCCCCTTTCTTAAAGCCTAAAATTGCACTTTACGTGCAGTCAACACTTAAAACATTGCTTCCTCATTAGATAAAATGTTTTTTGTGCGGATTTTGGACAAAAGAAAAGTCCGGTAATAAAACCGGACTATTTATAGGCGATGAGTAAAATAAAGGCAGGTGCTCAGCCACCTGCCTAAGAGATTATATGCATTCTAATGATTAGTCAGCTAAAGATCCCATTGGATCCCAAGGTTCAAGTTCAATCTTCTTGCTTCCAAGTAATTCAATAGCTTCTTTAGATAGGTATTTCTTGTTAACTACTGCTTGATATACATAGCGATCAAACCAAGCGTCACTAGCAACGAAGTAACCCTTGTGGGCAATATCTTCGCCCCAACTGTTTTCAATCTTCCACTTAGTGGCCTTATCATCAACTAGGTTAACACCAGTTAATACCATAGCATGGTTCATTGCACCATCACCACTATTTAGGCCATCTTCTTTAGTGATATCAAAATCGATTTCAAACATATCATTGACATCGAATGATTGGTTATCCCAGTAACCACCTTTACGATCTCCGAAGTTACCACAGTCACTACCGAACCAAACGACTTCTTTTTCGGATAATTGCTTAATGACAGCTTCTTTGAATTCTTCTAGAGGTAAGTTTAAGTATGAAACTTCTTTACCAACAACGTTACCTAAGAATTTAACAGTAAACATATGATGGAATGGTTTATCACTTGTTGGAGCGTTAATGATACTTACATATTCATCAAGATCAACGCCAACGAATTTATCGTAAAATTCTTTCGCAGTTAAATTCTTTTCGTAGTGGTATTCTTTCTTTTCATCGACGTATTCGAAATCAAATGATTTAGGTGGAACACCGAAACAACTGCATAAGTAAGAATATAGTTCTTTTAAGCAAGCGTTCTTTAATTCGTATACTGCTTCAATTGATTCTGCCTTCTTAATTTCAACGGCAAACTTTCTTAAACGACGGTTAAGATATTTATTCATAGTGCCTGTATGTTCGCTTTGATAAGTTTCTGGCATCGCATCTTGAGGAACAACACCATACTTTTTAATGATGCTGACAAACATATCCCATTGACCACCATCGCCAATAGCGTTTTGTAAGATAAAACTTAATGTACGATCACCAAATTCTTTATCTTTTAATTCGATAACCGATTCCATGAAATAGTTAATTTTTTCTAACTTATCATAGAAAGCAACGTAGTTTTGTGATAACTCAAATTTTTCTAAATGTAACTTTTTGCTGACTTCTTCACGTAATACGTTAAGTCCAGCAAAAATCCAACAACGACCACTTTGTCTTTGGTTGGCAACTGGCATTGTTTTAATATCAATTGAGAAACGGTCCTCTAAGAGTTTTGTTTCATCAACAACTTTAGCAGCCGCTTGTAAATCTTGCGCATTAATTGCATGTCTTACGACTTTGGCTAATTTGTCTTTTTCGTATTCAGATCCGTAATTGGATAATAAATCAAGTGTAATATCTTTATTCATATAGGCCCTCTTTTCTTCTTGAAAGAATTTACATTTAATGATTGTAAATTTTCAACTGATTGAATAATACACCTTTAAAAGAGCGTTTTCAAGCAATTTTAGATAAAATTTAGGTTTTTTTGATAATTTATTTAGGATATCCGAATATTTTGAAAGAAAACAGCATTTTTTAGTATAAAATCCTGGTAAAATATGATTGTATAAAAAATTTTGAGAGATATAACTTATGAAAAAGATGATTTTGAATAATATTTTGATTTGTGGCATCCTTGGTTGTTTACTCATGGGTGGTAGTGATTGGTTGATGATTTATGGCGATGTAAATTATAGTGGCAATTTGGTTTGGCTAACGACAGGTGTGGCGAATATTTCTGCTTTAAGAAATGCAATTGCTTTAGCTTTAGCTTTTCCAGCGGTGATTTTTTATGCTATAGCTTTATCTAATTTCGGCAAGGTTATTTGCAATGCTAAAAAGTGTCAAACTTATCATCTTTTAACTCTGGTTGGCATGACGCCGTGGTTATGTGTACATTTGTTTTATATTGTGATTTTCTTTTTATTTGGTTATTTAAATCGCATAGGCATGAAAGCAATTGCTTTCGATATCTGTGAGATTATATTTAATCAATTTGCTTTTATGGTTATTATGAGCGAGGCCATGATGGTGTTACCATTTATTTATATTTTTTATTTAATCTTTATGCGACAAACCGTGATGATAAAACCAATTTATGCATTTAATAATCCCATAATTATCTTTATCTTTTTAAAATTATTGGTCGCTTTAATGCCGAATAGTGCTTTTCGTCTAGCTTTTACAAATGGTTTGATGAGTGAAG
>JAHHTG010000097.1 GCA_020024765.1 Thomasclavelia sp.
GAACTTGCAGATAAGTTCCAAGAAAAATTACGTATCATTGAAGAAAACAAAGGAAAACTATTAGGTACTAACACTGGATATGTTTCATTAAACAATATGCTTAATGGTTTTCAACCAGGAGAAATGATTGTATTAGCTGCAAGACCAAGTATTGGTAAAACAGCTTTAGCTTTAAACTTTTTATTGAATGCTGCACAAGATTCAAAAGAAGATGAAGCAGTCGTAATGTTCTCATTAGAAATGAGTAATGATGTTTTATACCAAAGACTATTAGCTTGTGGTACAAGATACAATATTAAGAAATTCCAATCAGGGAATTTCACTCCTCAAGAAAAGATTGCTGTTGTTCAAAAACAACAAGAGATCTCAAAATTAAATATCTTTTTAGATGAATCACCAACTGTTAACATTTTAGATATTCAAGCAAAGGTTAAACAATTAGCTAAAGAAAAAAAGATTAAATTAATCATTGTTGATTATCTTCAATTAATTGATTCAGCAACTAACAAAAACAACCGTGCACAAGAAGTTGCACATGTATCAAGAACATTAAAATTATTATCACTAGAATTAAAAATTCCTATTATTGCTATTGCTCAATTATCTAGAAGTATTGAACAAAGAGCAGCGGATGATAAAAAACCAAAACTATCTGACTTAAGAGAATCAGGAGCAATCGAACAAGATGCTGATGTGGTAATGTTCTTAGATTATGATAGAACACAAATTGATCAAAACAAACAACAAGAAGATGGAACAGTTAAGTTCTCTTCTGAAGTAGTTGTAGAAGTTACAATTGCAAAAAATAGAAATGGTGAAACAGGTGTGGTGAAATTATTATTTGATAAAGCCACAGGTCGATATGTAGAAGTAAATAACTAAAAAAAAGGAAATAACAATTATGAACAAAAAAAGATTAGCGATTTTATTATCAACAGCTACAATTGGTGTATTGGGAACAACATTACCAATTGCTTTGACATCATGTTCAAGTCAAGCAAACCCATTCTTCCCATCTACATCTATCACAGCTAACTATAATGGTACTAACTACACATTTATGTTTAAAAATAATGTACGTGGTGGTTTCTATTTAACTGAGACTCAAGCTGATGGTACAACAAAAGAAATCACTAAAGATGAACTACAAGCCAATGTTAATAAAGCAACTCCAGAAGGTGGATTAACAGTAGGGTCTACAGTTTCACCGGAATATACTCAAGCTATAGCAAAGATGAATGCTTATAATGCTGTTGCTTTAGTATTAGGTTATTCAAATACATTATTTGACAACATTTCAGAAATCTTAATGAGATCTCCAAATGTTTTAACTGCTGCTAGTCAAGTTGATGTTTCACAATGAAATAAACATATCGCTACTGATAACACTATGAAGGAATTTTCTATTGCAAAATTACAAGTTGCTGGAGAAGGTAAACAATCATATTCAATTGGTCCTAGAACTATTAATATGACAATTAATACAACTACAAATGCTGTACCAGGTACACAATATGAATCTGCTAAAGCAACTACTTATAATCAAGATTTAACTGTAAGTCAATATACAATTAACTATGGTTGATTTAAAAACGAATACTCAGGTGGTACTTGATTACAAGATTCAGATGCTTTAAATATTGTTAACAAAGCATTAACACCAGATCAAAAAGCTATCTTTAAAAAGATTGGATTACCAGAATTATCAACAGGTGGTTATGGTTTTACTCAAACCACATTCCCAATTAATTTTGCTGGAATTACTTATAACAATTTCCCAGAAGCTATCACTGATGCTAAAGATAAATCTAAAACTGTGTTCACAGGGATTTATAAAATCTCTGAAAGATATTACAATGTTCCAGGTGCTGATGGAAAAGATGAATTAAAATCAGGTGGATATTGTAAAGCATTTGGAATGAACTATGAACAAACATCTGCTATTACATCAATTAATTCTTCTAAATTCTTAAAAGAAGCAATTAAAAATAATCATAACTATATGTTAAGTAATACATGAAACTTAATTAACTATATTGGTTGATGTGCTTCTCAAACAGCAACAAACCAAGCAACTGATGAATGAGTTAAACAATATAAAACTCAATTCAAAGCAAATGCTTATATGTCAGAATCTACTGTAGCTACAAAATTAAGTGATGCTACATATACTACTGGAATTACTAATATTTATAAAACTATTACAAGATAAAAATTAAGGTAAAAACGAATATGCAATCTCAAGGACTTTCAGTAGGACAAGCAATATTGATATTCATAGCTTTCTTTATTGTATTGATAGTTGTTTCTTTGATCAAGAAGCTTTACTATTGAATAAGATATAGAAAGCGTTTTTACATTATTCCTAGAGTTTCTGTAAAAGGAATTTCAGTTATTGCAATGGTAATTTCTATTTCCATTGTAATCATTATGTTAATTACCATTGCATCTGCTGATTTAATGTCGGTAGTGTTTAGAGCCTGGCCAGGTACCAGGGTGACCATTGAAGGGATTTTAATTAAAATTGGTGGATTATTATTTGGTCCGTTTATTGGAATGTTTATCGGCGGAATGACAGATTTATTAACAGTTGCATTAACAGCTGGGGTATTCCACTATGGTTATTTAATTGCATCAATGGCATATGGGTTAATCGGTGGAATGATTAGAAGTATCTTTAACTTCTCAAGAAAAAGATATAGTATCTTTGGATTATATGGAACAATCTTTACAATTGTAATTGCAGCAGCCATTGGTTTATTCTTACATTTTGGTTTAACTGAAAATGTGTTAAATGTTAGTATGTTTGGATTTGACTTAGATATTCCTAAATCATTAATGATTGGTTTAATTGTTGGATTTATGTTATCTTCAGTCATTGTGATTTGGTTAGCATATGTCGTCCAAAAAGTTCAGTTAAAGAAAAACCCTAAGTCAAACTGATTTAGTGTGTTTGCTCCAACATTAGTTGCAGTATTATTATGTGAAGTTGTGGTTAATATTTTAATGATGCCATCATTTGATACTCAACTTACAACATTAAGTTATGTGCAATGAGTTACAATCAGATCATTGTTGTTAATTCCAATGG
>JAHHTG010000098.1 GCA_020024765.1 Thomasclavelia sp.
CCTTTTGGGAAATCAAAGTGATAGAAGTCACTCATTTTTTCCATTGATTTAATGAAGGCATAGCGAGCAATCATTGAAGCGGCGGCAACTGCAATGTATTGACTTTCTGCTTTTGTTTCGAATGTCAATTGATGATAAACTTCTTTTTCATTTATTAGATGTCTGAAATAGGCGGATTCTGGTTCAAATTGGTCAACATAGGCAGCACTTGGAATTGTATAACCTTTATGCAATAAATTTACATAAGCTTGGTTGTGTAACTTCGCTTTCATCTCATTGAGATTGCAATGTTCATGAGCTCGATTATATTTTTCATTATCAAGGATTAATAATGAATGTTTAAGCTTATTCATTAATTGTGGCGCAACTTTCAGGATGACATCATCGGTAATTTTTTTGGAATCATCGACTTTTAATTGATTTAATAATTCATAATCTTTTTCTTCAACGATACAAGCACAAACACAAACAGGACCAAAATAATCGCCAGTGCCAACTTCATCTGAACCCGCCATTGCTGTATCCTTATGCATCAAAGCTGAGGCATAGAAGTGAGCATCGGCTCCTTGAAAAACAACTTTATTCGATGTGTATATCGAAATTGTTAGATCATCATTTTTGATAAAAGCGCGAATATATTGATTTGGACTTGGCTTAATGTGGTTTTTAAATGTCGTCATTAATTGATTGATTTGCGTTTCGTTTAGTTTTAAAGTAATAGTATTCATCTGTGTTATAATAGCATAAATTATAGAAAAAACACTAGAGATAGGGTAAAATTGACAAGGAGGTTTTTTTATGTATATTCCAAATTCAGTTTTTAGTTTTATCAATATCGCAATCATAGCAATCTGTTTGTTTAATATAGTTATGGGCTATAAAAAGGGCCTTATTTATCAATTATTAACGTTATTATCATTTGTTGGTGCGTTCCTAGTTGCTTATTTAGTGACACCAATTTTAGCTAATCATATCGCACTAATTCCTAATCAGGGCAGTGTTGTTGATATGATTTCTGCGCAATTAATCAATTATGTCATTTGGTTTGTTTTAGTTTTAATTGTGGCTAAAATTGTTTTCAGTGTGATTATTCAAGTTTCACGAATTGTTTCACATATTCCTTTAATTGGCTTTGTGAATAAACTTGCAGGTGCAGCTTTCGGTTTAGTTAATTCGGCAATTTGGGTGATGATTATTTCGGCGCTTTTAATGACACCTGTCTTTAAAAATGGAGCTGAAATTCGTGAAAATACTTATTTAAAACCCTTTAATGAAATGACAAATAAAGTTGTTTTAAAGTTAACGGAATTTGTTGATTTAGATTCTTTAAATATTGATGCAAGTGCAGCAGAAGTAGAAGCGGTGCGTCAAAATTTGGAATCTTGGCTTGTTGAACAAGGTATTTTAGATGGAGAAACAAAGTAGTATGCAAGATTTTAGTGGTTTAGAATTACCTTTAATTCAAGCAATGGTTGCTAAAGAGGCAAGTTTTACTCTGAGTAAAGAACATATTCTTAATGAACGTGTAATCTTCAATCCACTTGCAATTAAATCCAACATTGCTAAAACACATGAAGCCCTTGAACTCATAAAAGTTCATGGGCGTTTTCGCTTTGATGAAATCAATGATATTTCTGATAGTTTGAAGCGAGTTAATAAAGGTTTAACTTTAACTGCTTATGAATTGGGTGATGTTTTATATCACAATACGGAAATCAAACGTATAATTCGCTATTTCCGTCAACTTGATGAGTTGGAAGAATTAACTGATTACACTGATTCTTTATATTATTCTGAAAAACTAATCAGTTTAATCAGTAAAGCGATTAATGATAATCGCGAAATCAGAAAAGATGCAACGCCAAAACTTGTTAATTTATCTGAGAAATTAAATCACGTTGAATCATTGATTAATGATGCTTGTCGTATTTTCTTGCGAGATAATGCATTGAGCGTTCAAGAAAATGTTGTTTATTATCGTAATAATCGTGCTTGTTTCTTGGTTAAGAATAGCGATAAAAATAAATATAATGGCTTCAGTTATGGCAGTAGTGCTTCTGGTCAAGCTAGTTATGTTGAGCCTTCAGGTTTAATTAGTTTGAATAATCAAAAGAATGAAATTGAACAAGCTATCAACGAGGAACAAAAGCGCATCCTTTTAGCGCTATCACTTGAAGTTGCTAAAGATGCACAACATTTTATGGATAATCTTGAATCAATCATGATTTTAGATAGTATCATGGCTAAAGCTAATTTTGGTTTTGAGAATGATGGTGTTTTAGCTGAAGTTGGTGGCGATGATTTATATCTTAAAGATATCGCTCATCCTTTGATTGACCAAAAACAAGTAGTTATTAATACTTATCGTATCGTGAATCCGTATCGTGCGATTGTGATTAGCGGTTCAAACACTGGTGGTAAAACCGTTTCTCTTAAAATTATTGGCTTAAGCGTTTTAATGACTTATTTAGGTATTCCGCTTTTAGCAAGTGAAGCACATCTACCATTCTATGATTCTGTGATTGATGATATTAATGATTCTCAATCTATTGTTGATTCGATTAGTACATTCTCAGCTCGACTTGTGTCATTAAATAAAATTATTAATGATGCTGATGAACATAGTTTAGTTTTAATTGATGAAATTGCTAGTGGCACCGATCCTAAAGAAGGTGAGGCTTTGGCGCTTGCGACAATTGAACATTTAGTCGCCAATAATGTGACTTTTGTTATCACAACACATTTTAATGGTGTTAAACGTTATGCTTTAGCAAATGATAAGATCTTATTATCTTCACAAGCCTTTGACCCGATTAAATTCAAACCAACTTATAAGTATATCGAAAATTCCTTGGGTCAATCTAATGGACTTGATATTGCTACTCGTTATTTATCAAATCAAAGTTTAGTAAATAGAGCTCGTGATATCTTAAAAGAATCA
>JAHHTG010000099.1 GCA_020024765.1 Thomasclavelia sp.
AGCTAATAGCTATTGGTTTAATATTAGTTTAATTGCCGTAATAACGTTAATTGTTTTATCGGTGACTTTTAAAGTTACGAATGTCGAAGACATGATTACATTATTCAAGAATGCCAATGTCTTTTTGCTAGGTTTAGCTCTCTTTTTTGTTTTTTTGTGGCAATTTCTAGTCGGACTTGGTTTAACCTTGATTACACGTATTACTCATCCAAAATATAAAGTTCGTAGTGGGATTTTAAATACATTGATTGCCGCTCTATTTCACGGCATAACGCCATCAGCTTCCGGTGGACAAATTATCCAAGTCTATGTTTATCATAAACAGGGTGTTGAGCTTGCTGATGCCAGTAGTGCGCTATGGTTTGATTTTGTAATTTATCAATCATGTTTAACAGTTGTGAGTGCAATTTTTATTATTTTTAAGTTTCCCTACTTTTATCATGAATTCTCAAGTCTTTATTTTTTTGTCTTGCTGGGATTTACGATTAATACGGCTATCATCTTTTTTATGTATGGTTTTGCTCGATATGAAAAACTTCACAATTGGATGATTACAACGGGCGTTGATTTAGGCTGTAAGTTACATCTAATTAAAAATCGCGAAGCAATTATTAAACGAGTTAACTTAGAAGTTACGAAATTTCGTAAGGAAGTTGTGGCTGCTCAAAATCATCGTAAGACAATTATTAGTGTTGCGATAATTGATATTTTGAGAATGCTTGTTTTTTATTCAATTCCGCTAATTATTTTATTAGCTTTCGGTGTACCACTTACACCAAAACTAATAGTTGAAGCAATTGTAATGGCTTCTTTTGTCTCGATTGCCTCAGGTATGATTCCAATTCCTGGTGCAAGTGGTGGTTCTGAAGCCATCTTTGTGATGATGTTTAGTAATTTAGTGGCTAATAACGTTGCAACTGGCACCATGCTAATTTGGCGTGGCATGACTTATTATTTAATGATTCTTGTAGGCTTAGGTGCCTTTATTATATTTAGATTTTCAAAAGTGAAGGAGGGGTAAGATGCGCATTGGTTTATTTACAGATACATATTTACCAGATATTAATGGTGTTGTTTCATCAGTTGAATTATTACGTAAGAAGCTTGCTGAAGCAGGCCATGAAGTTTACGTGATATGTACATATCCAGGCATTTTAAAAGTTCAAAAAGAAGATAATATTATCCGTTTACCCGGGATTGAATTTAAAAAATTATATGGCTATGCAGTAGCAAGCCCATTACATTTCTTTTTATATGATGACATTGAAGAATTAAATCTTGATATTATCCATGCGCACACTGAATTTGGCGTGGGAATCTTCGCTCAAATGTGTGCCGATCATTTTCATATTCCTCTTGTGAGAACTTACCATACTACTTATGAGGATTATACACATTACGCTAATCCTTTAAATTCGGATACAGTTGATGACGCACTTAAGAAGTTAGTTGCGAATCTTTCAAAGCTCTATGGTCAAAAGTGCATGTATATGATTTCACCTTCTTTAAAGACGAAAGAAATGTTGTTGGGTTATGGCATTAAAACACCAATCAAAATTATTCCAACTGGTACAGAACTTAAACGTTTTGATCCAATTAATACTTCAAAAGAACGAATCAAAGAAATTCGTAAAGAATTACAAATTCGTGAAGGCAATAAATTAATGTTGTATGTTGGTCGAATCGCTCAAGAGAAGTCTTTAGATGTTTTAATTGATGCTTTTAAAGAAGTTAAAGCGGCTAATCTTAAGATTCAACTTGCCGTCATTGGTGGCGGACCAGATTTGAATCATTTCGTTGACTTAGTTAAGTCTGCTAATTTAGACGATTATGTTTATTTTGCTGATAAGCGTCCAAATGTCGAAATTCCTTCTTATTATCACGCGGCCGATTGTTTTGCAAGCGCATCGACAACGGAAACTCAAGGCATGACTTATATTGAAGCCTTAGCATCCGGATGTCCAATCTTCGCTAGACGTGATGAGTGTGTCGCTGATTTATTAGACGAAAATGAAGATGGCTATTATTTTGATGATAGTCATGAATTATTTGAAAAAATTAAAATTTTTGTACAATTAGATCAACAAAATATTGATCAAATGATTGCTTATGGTCGCGATAAAGTTAAGATTTATGACGCAGATTTATTTGCGGAGAAAATTTTGAAAATTTATAAGCAAGCCATTGATGAATATCACAATTACTATGTAGTTGAATCTGTTCGTTTGAAAAATGATTATGTTTTATTAAAGACAATTAATCATGCTGAAAATAATGAAGAGATTAATATTTCTCTTGAGAAGTATTACGAATTAGGTATTCGTAAGGGTGCGAAATTATCGTTGGATATTGTCGATGAACTTAAAGAAAATGAAATTGAAACTTTAGTTTATCGTTCGTGTTTGAGACGTATTGCAACTAAGGATTATACCATTAAACAAATGTATGATTATATCGGTGATAAACACGAATTACCAATTGCCGCAACGAATCGTGTGATTGATCGTTTAATTGAACGTGGCTTATTGGATGATAAGAAGTATGCCATCAGTAAATATGAAAGTTTAAACAATAAGTTACATTCAGCTCACCATATTGTTAATTCTTTAAGAAAAGATGGGGTACCAGCTGAAATCATTGAAGAAGTGGTTATTAATGAAACTGATGCCGAAACAAAAAAAGCGATAAAGGTTGCAGAGAAGTATCAATCAAAAGTGCGCAATAAG